>NZ_JBGOOU010000005.1:0-205769 GCF_041439815.1 Vibrio sp. 1F279
ATCCATACCGCTCTTTCCAATACTTATTTGAGCCGTATAATTTCTGGCAACCCACTGCGAGATTTCGAGGGTGACCACGCTCCCAGAAGGCGGCCCCTTCTCGTGGGGGAATAAGCACAACGGCTCGCTTAATCTTAATAGCAGCGTGACACGCTCTTGTGTCGTAAGCGCCATCACCAGACACCTCAAGGATACTTCGGCGTGTTTGTTTCAGTAAGTTCGGGAGTACTTCTCCATCTGTAACCGTCGATAAACTTAGCTCGGCGGCAATGATCTCATGAGTGTTGGTATCGACGGCAATATGAAGCTTTCGCCAGACTCTACGGTTGCCATCCGTCCCGTGTTTTTTCACTTTCCATTCACCTTCGCCATAAACCTTAAGGCCAGTAGCATCAATGGCTAGGTGCTGTATTGCTCCTCTCGCTTTAGTCTTAAATGAAACCTCAACTTGCTTGGCTCTACGACTGATGCAGGTGTAATGCGGACAACTTAACGGTACATGAGCTAACCTAAATATCGAGTCGATAAATCCTTGAAGCGCTCTCAATGGCATAGAAAAAACTCGTTTGACCATGAGTGCTGTCGTGATAGCTAAATCACTGAACCGACGCGGCCTCCCGCGCTTATTCTGTTTGCTTTGCGCCCACCCGCTTATTGCTTCTTCATCAATCCAAAAGGTCAGAGAACCTCGGTTAATGAGTGATTGGTTGTATTGCTTCCAGTTGGTTGTTTTGTAACGAGGCTTAGGCATAGGACTACGAGAGAGTGGAGATAGCTGATCAGATCGTAGGTTCTTGATTTAGTTCCATTGAATTACGCAACAAAGCCTACTGGTGGTCACGCCTTTTAGATAAGGCGGGACTTGAGATTCAATTCGGACCTGTTCGCAGAAGTCGTAAAGCAGACGTTCTATTTCGTTTTGAGGGCGCAATGAATAATGGAGGTCAGCGTCTGAAAGCAATAGTCGCAGTGCCGATGAATCGATCTTACCTTGCATCGATAGCTTGCTGCTTTTTAGCTCGTGGCGAGACACAAAGGTGAGATCGTTAGTATGTGCGGACTGGTAATAACAGGGCTTATTGCCTTTATAGAGACGTTCTCCCCGATAGTTCAGATTGAGTTCGCCACTGATTGCTCTGGCGACAGACACGCCAAGATCGAGGATCTTTTTCTGCTGGGAAGAAACATTGGCCATGGTTTACGACTCCGAGTGGGAATAGTTTTGAGTAGGCGTTTCTAAATCTTCACCAAAGCAACGGAAATAGTATTCGCTAACCAGTTCTTTTTCTTCGTCTTCACAGCGATTTAAGAATGAAAGCCTAAATGCCGTCGCAACATCGTCGAATATTTGGATATTTTCAGCCCAAGTGAGCACCGTTCGCGGAGACATCACCGTTGAAAGGTCGCCAGCCCGAAACCCGTTACGCGTTAATCCTGCGGTGGCGATCATTTTCTCAACCAGTTGTCGGCCACTTTCATTATTCAGATTTGGAAGCTTGGATAACACGATCTTGGTTTCATGTTGTGGGTCTAAATAGTTGAGCGTAGCGATGATGTTCCATCTATCTAATTGACTGTGGTTAAGCACTTGAGTACCCGAATACAAACCTGAAAAGTTACCCAAGCCAAGCGTGTTGCAGGTAGCAAACAGGCGAAAAGAAGGGTGAGGTGTGATCACTCGGTTTTGTTCTAAAGAGGTGTATTTCCCGTCTTGCTCTAATAGTTGTTGAATCACAAACATCACGTCAGGACGACCAGCGTCGTACTCATCTAACACCAGTGCGATGGGTTGTTGAATGCTCTGAGGAAGAATGCCTTCTTTAAACTCTGTTACCTGCATTCCGTCTTTAATGACGATGCTGTCTTTACCTATGAAATCCAATCGACTCAGGTGTCCGTCTAGGTTGATCCTCAAACACGGCCAATTCAATCTCGCGGCAATTTGCTCAATGTGAGAAGACTTGCCCGTTCCGTGCGTGCCTTGTATCAATGTGCGACGATTGGAGGTGAACCCTGCCAATATAGCCAGCGTCACTTCGGGGTCAAAACAGTAATTAGGATCGACTCTCGGCACATATTCACCCGGATGTTCAAATGCCATCACCGTTAGGTTACTGTCGATGCCAAAGCGTTCTCTCACGCTTACCGGCTGCGTTGGTACCAATTCCGCCTCTTTCATCATATTTCCCTCTATATAGCTCATCTCTTGTCGCTGCTATCGCGATATGTCATCGATTATTAACAGCTCCAGTTAAGTTAACGGCACTTTTTGTACGAAAAACTACCAATAATGTGATCCAGTTTTATTAATTGGAGTGAATTGTTCCAATTTAATGTAAAAAGTTGACGCGCAAAAATTCTACTACTAAGGTGAAAATGAATTCGAAAAAGAGACAATTCATTCCGAAAAATGAAATTTTGGTTAACTCAAGGAGAATGGAAGAATGAGCGAGCAAGAAAAACGTACGGTTGTTTCCGGCACAGTAACAATGACACCATCAGAAGCGTTCGTTGAAACTATGGTTGCTAATGATGTTACCGATATGTTCGGCATCATGGGGTCGGCATTTATGGACGCAATGGATATCTTTGCTCCTGCTGGCATTCGATTGGTCCCAGTAGTACACGAGCAAGGCGCTGCCCACATGGCAGATGGTTATTCCCGTGTATCGGGTCGCCACGGTGTAGTCATCGGACAAAATGGCCCGGGTATCAGTAACTGTGTAACAGCAATTGCAGCTGCGTTCTGGGCACATAGCCCGGTCGTAATTGTGACGCCAGAGACAGGCACTAAAACAATGGGCTTAGGTGGTTTCCAAGAATGTAACCAGCTTCCAATGTTCCAAGAGTTCACTAAGTATCAAGGACACGTAACGCACCCAGATCGTATGGCGGAATACACAGGCCGATGCTTCGACCGTGCGATGAGCGAAATGGGTCCAACTCAGCTAAATATTCCTCGTGACTACTTCTACGGTGAAACTCAAACTGAAATCCCTAAACCAGCGCGTTTAGACCGTGGTCCTGGTGGTGAGAAATCTCTGAATGAAGCAGCAGACTTGATAGCTGAAGCGAAATTCCCAGTCATCATTTCCGGTGGCGGTGTGGTAATGGCTGATGCAGTTCAAGAGTGTGCGGCATTAGCAGAAAGACTAGGTGCACCTGTAGTGAACAGCTACCTACACAATGACTCTTTCCCTGCGAGTCACCCATTATGGTGTGGTCCTTTAGGCTACCAAGGTTCGAAAGCAGCAATGAAATTGATGGCTCAAGCGGATGTGGTTATCGCTTTGGGTACACGTCTTGGTCCATTTGGTACCTTGCCTCAACATGGCATGGACTACTGGCCGAAGAACGCGAAAATCATTCAGATTGATGCAGACAACAAGATGCTTGGTCTGGTTAAGAAGATTTCGGTTGGTATCTGTGGTGATGCAAAAGCAGCAGCGGTTGCTCTATCTGAAAGGTTGGAAGGTCGTGCACTGTTGTGTGATGACAACAAAGGCGCTCGCCAAGATACCGTCGCTACAGAAAAAGCACTTTGGGAAAAAGAGCTTGATGAGTGGACACACGAACGTGACTCGTTCAGCTTAGATATGATTGAGGAAAACTCACACGAGACTCCGTTCTCTGGTGGTGAATACCTACACCCACGCCAAGTACTGCGTGAGCTAGAAAAAGCGATGCCTGAAGACGTTATGGTCTCGACGGATATCGGTAACATCAACTCAGTGGCAAACAGCTACTTACGCTTTGAAAAACCACGCAGCTTCTTTGCTGCAATGAGTTTCGGTAACTGTGGTTACGCATTCCCGACCATCATTGGTGCGAAAGCTGCGGCACCTCATCGTCCCGCTATTTCATATGCAGGCGACGGTGCGTGGGGCATGAGCCTGATGGAAACCATGACATGTGTTCGCCATAACATTCCAGTGACAGCTGTGGTATTCCACAACCGTCAATGGGGTGCAGAGAAGAAGAACCAAGTCGACTTCTACAACCGACGCTTTGTTGCCGGTGAACTTGAAAACCAAAGCTTTGCAGAGATTGCACGAGCAATGGGTGCTGAAGGTATCACGGTTGATAAGCTAGAAGATGTAGGTCCAACCTTGCAAAAAGCCATCGACATGCAGATGAACGAAGGCAAAACAACCATCATTGAAATCATGTGTACTCAGGAATTGGGCGACCCGTTCCGCCGAGATGCACTATCAACACCGGTTCGTTTCCTAGATAAATACAAAGATTACGTATAAGTCATAGGAAGTTTGTCCGGCCACCGCATTATAAAGAGCGTGGTCGGGCAATATTAACGGGTATTGGCAAAGTGCTTAAGTGAAGAACGTAAACGCTTAGTTCAATAATTTCTACTTAAACATTAGAACACTAATTAAATGTTCCGTCGGTACATAAGTGGTTCTAGCTATATAAATTTTGTCACTCATTATTATTGTTCGATCCTTAACTAATGGATCCATAAATGGTCATCTTTGACGAAGATATATACCTATTATCATTTTTCAATAATTACAACGATACCAATTGAACCATTGATTAACGTGATTATTAATGCTTTAACTTTACCGAATATAAATTAAGCGACTTATTGTATGAATGTTGTGAAAAATAAACGTTATATAAGCTCACTCGAAGAGCTGTATGAAATAATCGATTCACTCATTGCTGAGTGTAGTGGGCATCGTGATTTGATTTATAACGTGTGTGATTATGAAAATAATAACCTGATGCCAAGCTTAGGTCGCTCAAATCGAAAGAATATTCGCCGTGTCGAACAAGAGCTTCTCTCGACCGTGAGAATTTATGGCGGGCATTCGTTGAATGCACACGAGATAAACGATTGGTTATTGATGTGTTTAGCCAAGAAACAGGGGTTTCCAACCCGTTTACTTGAGTGGACAGATAACCTGGTAAATGCGTTGTGGTCTGTGTGTCATAGCCAAAGCAAAGACTGTATCAATATTATTAAAGCCATTGATTATCATAAGGTTAGTGTTTTTAACTCACCATGTGACCTGAATAGAACTCAGATATTCAATGTGGCTGATTGTGATCAGCAAGAGCAACGAAAAGATAAGTGGTATTCCATTCACCCATTTAAGGAAGGTGGCAATGATGCCATTCAGCCTTTGTACGATGAGAAAGAATATTCAAACGGTCTAGTGTCCGTTCATATTCTTCCATCAGCGAAAGTAAACCTGATAAAGGAATTAACCTCCATGAATGTTTTAAATGAACCGACAGAATATATTGAAGAGAAACTGGCTGATTTGAAAAATGAAGCCCATGTAGATAACAATCAAGCAATTAATAAAGGTGAGGGTAATATCGAATTACAAGTTAATACTCATGATCGCCAGCTTGAACAGTATGGCAGAAAGTACCATCAAGATTTTGACTTCGACTAAAGTCTAATATTTATAATTATTTTATTTAGACCTCGTATAAATCTAGTGAGTGACTGTGTAAATAAAATTAGAACACTAATTAATTTATAAAAAGATGAAATCTGTGAGCTTAAAGATTGTTTATAAAGTAACTCGAAGTTAGAGTGGCGAAGCTTGTTATCAAGTTGTTAAATTTCACAGATCTAGTTTAAACACTCTAATAAAAAAGTGGCGCAAAGCTACTGAAATTTAAACCAATAACGAAAACATAAAGGATTCTGGAATATGAATA
Organism: Vibrio sp. 1F279; assembly: GCF_041439815.1. Taxonomy (NCBI): domain Bacteria; kingdom Pseudomonadati; phylum Pseudomonadota; class Gammaproteobacteria; order Vibrionales; family Vibrionaceae; genus Vibrio; species Vibrio sp. 1F279. Next base: position 5,698 of record NZ_JBGOOU010000005.1, read on the forward strand.
TGCAAACCAATGCAGCGACATTCGTGCTGGAAAACCAAGTCGACACCGCCTTTTTACAGTCTTTTAGTGATGCATGGAATAACCATGATATTGAAGCGCTAATGTCGTTTATGACCGAAGACTGTGTCTTCCACACCGTGGCAGGAGAAGGCGAACTTGGAAACACTATCGAAGGGTACGAAGCCGTTCGCAATAGCTTTGAATTGGTTTGGCAGAACTTTCCAGATGCAGCTTGGAGCGACCCTGTCCACTTTGTGTGTGGTGACCCGCGCAGTGAGTGAATCAACGTTCTCTGCAACTAACCCTGATGGCACTGTCATCGAAGCTCGTATGGTTGATGTGTTTACCCTGAAAGAGGGAAAAATCAGCGTAAAAAATGCCTTCCGTAAAACACGACCTCTTTTGACTCCCAGCAATACTCCCAAGAGCTAGACACGAAATCGCACCCCGTTCACGTGTTATGACTAGGAGAGTCGAATTATGAGTTTAGTAATGGAACAACCGGCAGCCGATGTGCCGCCAAAGGTGACAAGCACCCAAGCAAAAGAAAGCACCCAAGCACAAGAAAGCACCCAAGCACAAGATAAATACGATCCAAAATACGATCCACTTAAAGACAAGAGCCCCGGTCACGGTAAGGAATACGCCCCGACTTATTGGGTAGATACCGCAGGTGCACCACCTGAAGATGATGGCCCAATTACATCGGATATGGATGTCGATGTGGCGATAATCGGTTCAGGCTACACAGGCCTAAGTACCGCGATACACCTTGCTGAAATGTACGGCATTAAAGCGACTGTGATTGAAGCTAACCGTATGAGTTGGGGCTGCAGTACCCGAAATGGTGGTCAGGCTCAGTGTGCGTCAGGACGTTTGAAGCGTTCTCAGTGGATTGAACGCTGGGGACTCGAAACCGCGCTAAAAATGCACCGCGAATGCGTCGATGGCATGAACACATTTAAATCTCTAATCAAAGACATTGATTGTGACCCGCAGCCGGGTGGCCACTTATACGTTGCTCACCGTCCAAAAGTGATGGCAACACTCGAGAAAGAAGCCAAGTTGCTGCGTGACACGTTCGATTACGATGCGCAGATCTTAGATGCGGAAACCGTAAAACGTGATTACGTTGGTGATCAAGAAGCGGCAGGCGCAATGCATGAGCCAGAAGGTATTGGTATCCATGCTGGGAAACTGGCGTTTGGTTATCTAAGAAAGGCGAGAGCACTCGGTGTAAAAGTTCACCCAGCAAGCCCTGTGATGGGTTGGGAAACACGTAACGGTGTGCATTACCTGAAAACGCCAGGTGGTGTGGTTAAGGCTCGTTCTGTCGGTGTTTGTACCGGCGGATACACAAGCCAAGGTTTGCATTCAGAGCTCAAGAATCGCCTATTCCCCGTACTTTCTAACTCGATGGTGACGCGTCCGTTAACTCAAGACGAAATCGCCGCGTGTAACTTTAAAACCAATCAGGTGATTACTGATACCAGAATTCTGCGTCATTACTACCGTTTGTTACCGGATAACCGAGTGCAAATTGGTACACGCAGTGCCATCAGTGGCAAGAATGCACCTGAAAAGAAATACGAAGATATGTTGAGAGCGGATTTAACCCGAAAATTCCCTTCTCTCGATCAGATCAAAATCGATTATTCATGGTGGGGTTGGGTGGATGTTAGCCACGACATGATGCCAAGAATCTATCAGCCGAATCCAAAGCAATCCATATTCTACGCACTAGGGTATGGCGGCAATGGTGTGATGTACTCCGCTCAAGCAGGCAAGCGCCTTGCCCAGTGGATCGCAGGTGAAGGTCATAAGCTTGACTTGCCAATATTTGAATCAAAACTTCCGTTCCCCAACGTGAGGGAAGTGGTGGAATCTGAGATGTTTGCACCATTTCGAAGAGTAGGGCAACAGTTCCTTTATCAGTGGTATTCGTTAAAGGATGAAGTGCTTTAACTACTCGAACATTGTTTCCAAAATAGGGAAATAGAACTACGACCAGGAAAGTTGTACCAGGTCACCTTGTGAGCAAAGTACAGGCAGGACGTCTGTATGATATGAAAGGTTAAGACTATGAAATTGATTAAAAATAAAATTATTGCTGGCGTCACAATTGTAGCAACAGCGATGCTATCTCATACCGCGGCAGCAGCAAATTTTAAAATGGCTATCGGCGATGCTGCTGGTGGTACGCAGTGGGAATTAGCGACATCATTTTCTGAATTGATGGAGCAAAAAACAGACGGTAAAGTCAAAATCGACCTGTTCCCGAATGGTCAATTGGGCAACGAGCAAGACACCGTCAACGACGCGGCAATCGGCCTTCTCGACTTCTCAGTATTGGCGATCAACAACGTGACGCCTTTCTCTCCAACGGTTGGTCTATTGACCATGCCTTATGTTATTCAAAGTGCAGAAGAAGCGGTGCTATTGACTCAAGGCCAAGTAGGCCAAGACTTAGTCGATAACACGATTCGTGATGCTGGTGTGCGTATTGTCGGTTGGGCTTATTCTGGTTTTAGGGTTCTAACCAACTCTAAAAAATCAGTGGCTTCGCCAGCAGACCTAAAAGGGTTAGTGATTCGTGTTCCTCGTAACGAAATCATGATTGCTTCTTATCAGGCATGGGGCGTAAACCCAACACCAATGGCATGGTCAGAGACATTTACTGGCCTGCAACAAGGTGTGGTTGATGGTCAAGACAACCCATACATCACTGTTCATGCGATGAAGTTCAATGAAGTACAAAAGTACGTAACAAACCTGCGTTACATCTTCTCGCTTGAGCCGCTAATCGTCAGTGAAACGGTCTTCCAACAACAGACTCCAGAGATGCAAAAGATCATTCTTGAAGCGGGTCAGGAAGCGACAGAGCACAGCTTTGCTTATCTAGAGAATACTGAAAACAAAATCCGTGAAGAACTACAAGCGAAAGGCATGGTCTTCACCGACCCAGCAGACAACGAGCAAGAGTGGATCAGCAAGGTGACTAAGTCAGTTTGGCCTAAGTTCTACTCAAGCATTGGAGGCAAAGACAAGCTAGACGACGTTCTTGAGTTACTAGGTAGAAAGTAACAATTAGATACGCCCTATCTGCTGTTCTCCGCTACTTAATCACCTAGCGATAGAACAGTGAGATAGGGCATTTACATGGCTTTACTCGTTGATCTGTTCTGTACCTGATCTTTTTAGGACCGTGAGCGACTGGTTGTCATGTGGAAATCAACATTGGAGGTTATATGTCAGTCGCTAAAACAATAAAAAAGCACCTTAACAACATTGAGGAATATACCTGTTGTCTGCTGCTCGCAAGCTTTGTCCTATTGCTATTCACACAAATCATTACTCGTCAGTTCTTTGATTACTCCATACCTTGGGGTGATGAAGTGGCCACTTACATGTTCGTTTGGTTTGCTTACTTGGGAGCTGTTGTAGCGGCCAAAATGTCGGCTCATAACCGAGTGAGCTTTCACTTCAAATTCTTTCCGCCAATCGTACAAACCGTTAGCGAAACCATCGCTGACTTCTTATGGCTCTGCTTCAACGGTTACTTTGTTTACCTCAGTTACGACTTCGTGTTTAACAAAATGAACCTGTTTTGGAAATCTCAAACCACAGGCATCCCGATGAAGTATTTCTACATGATTTTACCTATCGCGTTTTCCCTAATGATGATTCGAATTATCTGGAACAACTACGAGCGTTTATTCAAAGGCGCAACCAACGAAGATCCAGAAGTCAAAGAGCTGCGAAAAATGACGGCACAAAAGTCAGCGCAGTAGTCATCACAGAGAATAGTCGTAATAGAGAGATGTAATAATGGAATCCTATTTAACTCTAATTTTATTTGGTGGCTTCTTAACCCTGTTAATTCTGGGTGCACCAATCACAGTATCACTGGCCGGCGCTTCAATGGCGGCCTATATGTTGCTCGACAAAAATCCCATCGCTTTGGTACAAATTGCGTTTACTTCGGTGGGTAACTTCCCATTAATGGCGCTGCCAGCCTTTGTTCTTGCTGGCGCACTAATGGAGGCGGCGGGGATCTCCAAACGTCTGGTGGATATCGCCGAAAGCTTGGCCGGGCCCGTAACGGGTGGCCTTGGCGCGGCAACGGTAATGGCGTGTCTTTTCTTTGGCGCTATCTCGGGTTCAGGCCCTGCAACAACCGCCGCGGTGGGTATGTTAATGGTGCCCGCGATGGTTAAGCGAGACTACGATAAGAGCTACGCATCGGCAGTAACGGCCGCATCAGGTGGCTTGGGCATCATCATTCCGCCATCCATTCCTTTGGTTATTTTCGGCATTTCTGCGATGGGCTTAATGGCACCGCCAGAAGCCATTGCTCAGCATGGGCAGTTTGCTTCTTTGTCTATTCCAAAACTGTTTGTTGCTGGGGTTGTGCCGGGTTTCATTATGGCGTCGACGCTAGTGGTCACTAACTATTTCATTGCTAAGCGTGAAGGCTATAAAGGGCTAACCGAAACATGGTCGTTTGGTGATGTAAGGCATTACTTGCGTCGCGGTTTATGGTCGATATTAGCGCCATTCCTGATTCTTGGTGGTATCTACAGCGGTATGTTCACACCAACAGAGTCTGCGGTTGTGGCGATTTTTTATTCGCTATTTGTGGGTATGTTTATTCACCGAGAATTATCGTTCAAAAGCGTGATGAAATCTTTGTCGACCACCACATGGATCACTGGGCGTGTATTGTTAATCCTTTTTGCTGCCACCGTGTTCGGACGTTTGTTGATTGAGCAAAAAATCCCAGTAGTGGTTGCCGAGTCCCTACTCAGCTTTACCGACAACATGTACATGGTGTGGGCGTTAACGATCACTTTGCTGCTGTTCATCGGCATGTTCATGGAAACCTTGGCGGCGATCATGATCATTGTGCCAGTGCTGTTGCCAATCATGTACATGCTGGGCGCCGATCCTACCCACGTTGGTATCGTGGTGGTGTGTACGCTCTCGATAGGTTTTGCTACACCACCGCTCGGTGAAAATATCTTTGTCGCCTCGGGGATCGGTGGCTCTACGGTCGAGCAGATCACCGCGAAGATCCATCCCTTTGTACTTGCATCTGTCGTAGGCGTTTTCGTTATCGCTTTCTTCCCACAAATCACGCTTTGGCTACCGTCCTTAGTCGGCTATTAGGAGACACAACGATGAATCTATCCAGAATAATCCTTATAAGTTGCGCCTTGTTTGCTGTGGTCAGCGGCATTGGATTACGTGCAGAGCATTCAGAAGTCGAGAAAGAGATAAAGCCAGTCAATGTGCTCGATATCTCTGAGCCACATGTGGTCAGTGACGCTGAAAGAAGAGCTAAAACCTTGTTGGCGAAAGCGGTGGTGCACGTTCAAAAAGAAGGTGACGACAGCGTGAAAGACTTCATGAGTGATGCCGAATATATAGACGGTGAGCTCTATGTGTTTGCTCTTGGTATTGATGGCCAATTCCTTGCCAGTGGCGGATCTTCTATGGTGCTGGTGGGCGACAGTGTGTTGGATACCCAAGACGTTTACGGCAATCCTTTTTTCCGTGAAATGATTACCAAAGCGGTACACAAGGGTTTTGGTGAAGTGAAGTATCACTGGACCAACCCAACCGATCACATGGGTGAGCCGAAAACGACTTTCTTTGAGCGTGTCGGCGATGTGATTGTCGCTGTGGGTTATTACCCAGAACGTTCCAGTGCTGCTGAGGCTAAGAATTTATTGGCGAGAGCCATGACCGCGATAGTGGAGTCAGAACAAGAGAGTTTAACGGAGTTCAATGACGCCGAAGGAAGTTTTGTAGAAGGAGACTTATATGTGTTTGTGATGGATATGAGCTCTGGAAAACTGCTCGCGCATGGCGTGTCTCCTGAGCTTGTTGGGCGTTCACACAACGAAATTCTAAGCCCTGACGATAAGCCGATTCTCACTGAGATGTTAAATCTAGCCAAAGAAAATGGTCGTGGCGTTTACACTTATCGATGGTTAAATCCGCTGTCGAGCAAAGTGGAAACTAAGCACACTTACTATCGAGTTATCGACAATAAGTTGGTTGGGGTGGGTTATTACACAAATTCAAACAACACGTAAATGCGTTTCTACAGAACCCTCAACCCAGTTAAATAAAGGGCTGGGGGCTCGAAATGCCGGTTTGTGTAAAAAGCAATTTAGTAAAATTCACACTGTGTAATTTTTGTTGTGAAATTGTTTCAAAAATAACAGTAGTATGAAAAACATGGAAACCACACAGTAAAGAACAATTTTGAAAAGGGTCTATTGGGATGTTTGACCTAAATGAAATTTAAAGCCGTACGAGGGATAGACTATGAATATGCTGACACTAGACAAAACAGAACTTCACAGAAACCATTCAACATTTATTGCTGAAGCTGTCTTTGCCGTCGAAATGGTGAAAGCAGACAAGCAACTCGAAAAACAAAAAATGGCGAAACAGTTGCTTGATACTCTATTTCCTCTAGAGACGGGTTCACATGAAGATGTAGTGAGCTACGAGATCGATTACCGACACGTTCAGGTTTACTTCAAGAATGGCGAACATACTGGACTGAAACGCGCTAAACACTTTGTGGCTTACACAGGTGATAAATCTAAGCCTTCAGCAATCCTATTCCGTGATGAAAGCGGTACGCACGTTGAAGTGACAATCGGCGCTCGTAAAGGCACAGGCCGCCTGGAGTTGGTTGATATTCAAGATATCCAATTAGAGACATGCACCACGTTTGGTCAAACTGAGGCGAGCCGTTCTTCTGGCATCCGTCACTGGGTGAGCTTAGTAAAAGGCGATGAAAGTGGCCGCCCGAATGCATCAAGTGAAGACAAAGAGTTCACGGCGAAAAATGGTGAAGACTATAACCTCGGTTTTTGCTTCGCAATCTAACGTACTGTCTTTGAAATGTGCAGTGCTGATCTGTGAGACGCAGCACTGACATTTGAACACTGATTTCTCTTTTACCTTTGGTAACTTCCCCGCCCCTATAGCGGGGCTTTTTTATTAGAGCTATAAGTAAATTGGCTGATTATTAAAATTATCTGCAAAAAGTTTGGATGTAATTTTACGGTTCGTCATTTTAATTTAAATTTTTGTATTTGAACGTTTTTATTCTTTTATTTTATTCTGTTTTTATTGGGTTAACTATCACTATCAACGGTGGTTTGGGTGACTATTGAGCTAAAACTCAGTCAAAATGCTTTGAGCTGTGCTATAATGTGCGCCTTGGGATTGAGCCAGTAAGTCCATTTATCACTAACTATTGTGATTTTTATTGCCTTTTATTTAGGCGGTTCGGCGAGCCAATCAAGTAGTAATTGGATATGGAGAGCGTCCTTATATTCGTTGATTCGGATATGTGAACATCATAATTTATGAGTTTTAAATCAAAAAAATACAGTATCGATTCTACTGACTATCAAGTTGGTCAAGATAACGTCAGTAAATGGGGCATGGATGTCCACAATACCGTCTTCATAGCCTCAGTAGGCTTATCTCTTCTCTTCATCATCACTCTTCTTGCTCTTCCTCCAGCAGATGCTAAAGCTGCTATTGATTCTATTAAGGGTGCTGTTTTATCAAAGTTTGACTTCCTGTTTATGTGGGGAGCTAACATCATGCTAGCGTTTGCTGTTGTTCTAGCATTTTCACCGTTGGGTAAGATTCGCCTAGGTGGCGAAGACGCGACGGCGGACTATTCGATGTCATCTTGGATTGCGATGTTATTCGCAGCCGGTATGGGTATCGGACTTATTTTCTGGGGCGTTGCTGAGCCAACCGCGTTCTTCACTAACTGGTTCGGCACACCATTAGATGCGGAACCTTTTACAGAAGCAGGCCGTGAACTGGCACTAGGTGCAACCGTATTCCACTGGGGCTTTCATGCGTGGGCTATCTATGGCATGACGGCGCTTTGTCTAGCGTACTTTGTTTACAACAAAGGCTTACCGCTATCAATGCGTTCTGTGTTTTACCCAATACTGGGTGAACGAGTTTGGGGTAAAACAGGTGATGTGATCGACGTACTAACGGTACTGGTTACCCTGTTTGGCCTTGCGACTTCATTAGGCCTAGGTGGTACGCAAGCAGCAAGTGGTATTAGCCACGTATTTGGCTTGGAAAACAACATCTACCTTCAGCAATCAATTATCGTTTTGATTATGGGCTTGGCGATCATCTCTGTTATGCGTGGCATGGACGGTGGTGTTAAGTTCCTAAGTAACCTGAACATGGTTATTGCGTTCGTATTCCTTGGTCTTATCGCTGTATTGAACTTTACGACAGTGCTTGATTCTGTGGCGACTGCGGCAACGGGCTATGTGAAAAACATCGTAGCTTTGAGCCAAAGTGCGGGTCGTGAAGACACAACATGGCTGCATGGCTGGACTGTGTTCTACTGGGCATGGTGGGTTGCGTATGCACCATTCTTCGGTATGTTCGTAGCGCGTATTTCTAAGGGCCGTACGGTTCGTGAGTTCCTACTTTGCGTACTGATTATCCCAACATTGGTAACGTCGGCTTGGATGTCGATCTTCGGTGGCGTAGCTATCGAGCAAGTAATTAACCATGTGGGACAACTTGGCCTCGACCAAGGCATTACAGACGTATCTCTAAGCTTGTTCTACATGCTAGATGCTTACTCGTTCGGTAGCATTCTGTCAGTTCTCGCAGTCGCACTGATCATTGTGTTCTTCGTTACAACGCTAGACTCAGGCTCTATCGTTATCGATGGCATGACAGCGGGTGGTAAACTAGAAGTGCCAGTGAAACAGAAAGTGGTTTGGGCGGTTATCTCAGGCGCTATCGCAATGGTGATGTTGTGGATTGGTGGTACTCAATCTATTCAAGCTCTGCAATCGATCACGATCATTGCTGCACTGCCGTTTACGATCATTCTTCTGATTGGCTGTTTTAGCTTGTTGAAAGGTCTACTGACTGAAGTAGATAAAGCACAAGAAAACGTTAGCGAAACCGCTAAATAAAGTAATCGAATATGGGGAGTATATAGTTCGCTAATTACTCCTTATTCAGTGTTATTTCAAAGCTCTCTTGTACTGTGTGCAAGGGAGCTTTTTTATGCCCAAGAAGAAATCAAAGACAAGTAGAAAAGACAAAAAAAAGAGCCACAAGTGAATCGTCACTTGTGGCTCTGTTTAGTTTTAGGGAGCAGCTATTAGCTAATAGCTTACGCGTTCAATTCATGTTGAATTACGTAATCCAAAGCACCGACTACCGCTGCAACTTGAGCGTCATTACACTCTTCGTCAGTCACTTTGTCGCTGTCTGGGTAAACCTCTGTGGTTGTTCCGTACTTACAGTCGGTCACGCCGCCACATAAGCCAAGCTTCTTCATTGGGTAGTTGATCACACCGTGTTGAGTGACGTCTGAACCAATGATCTTGCCTTCGTCATCCGCAGGCGCAATGTGCGTTACTTTTTCTACTGAAGCAATTACTGCCGCTTGGAATTCTGGTTGCGGGTTTTCAGTATCGCCAACCGTGTAGAAACCATCTGGAATCATACCTTCGATGTACTTAATACCATCACGAGCCGCGAGTGCTGGTCGGAATTCAGTTTCATCAGAGTCTGTCGTCTCATGCAGGTCAACGTGAACCAATACTTCTGGCAAAGAGGCCACTAAAGCTCGTAGGTTTGCTGATTCTTCTGCTGGTGTACCGTCATAGAAAGAGCGGTTTGGATCAACAGCATTTGGGTTCCAGCGGTTGATCACCTCGTAACCCCAAGGGCTTACACAAGGTGCTACTACAATGTTGAAGTGCACTGTGTATTTCTCTGCTTGGGTCGCTGCAAATTTGATAGCGCCATGCACACCACTGGTTTCGTAACCGTGAACGCCACCTGTAACGAGAATGGTCGGCTTTGAATCGTCCCAGTTTTTGCTCTTAATTGCGAAAAGTGGGAAGCGAGCTTCGTCGTAGCTCAGTGCACCGTATTGTTCGATATCAAAACGGTCTGCAAGTGCTTTAATCTTTGGCACAACTTCTTGTTGGTATTCACGCTTAACCGTTCTTTGAGCTAACCATGCTTGACGTTCTGCTTGTTGCCACTTTTGTCCTGGCTTACCAATTGGGTAGGTAGATTCACTTTTCATCTATACTTTTTCTTTTATGTTCGTGAAAGATTGAGACAGATTATTCCTGTCTAACAGAGACAGCAATAGAAAACACAACTTGTGACTTTATTTTTTACAGACTCATAACTTTGATGAGTGAATTGATGATGTTACATTTCATCGATGGTTCAATCCTTTAAAAAGAGACAATAAAATGGCTGGAGCAAGTTTATTAACACTGCTAGATGACATTGCAACCGTGTTGGATGATGTCGCACTGATGTCTAAGGTGGCAGCTAAAAAAACCGCAGGCGTCTTGGGTGACGATTTAGCCCTTAACGCTCAGCAGGTATCAGGTGTTTCTGCTGAAAGAGAAATCCCAGTGGTATGGGCGGTCGCAAAAGGCTCATTTAAAAATAAGTTGATTTTGGTTCCGGCGGCATTATTGATCAGTGCGTTCATCCCTTGGTTGATCATGCCACTTCTCGTGATTGGTGGTCTGTTTCTTTGTTTTGAAGGGGCGGAGAAAATCTTAGAGAAGCTCTTTCCTCATACTCATCAACATGACGAGAAGGAAGAGGATACGAGTACTGGCGAATCCATAGAGGAATATGAGAAGAGAAAGGTCTCAGGCGCGATTCGTACCGACTTCATATTATCTGCGGAAATCATTGTGATTGCGCTAGGTACCGTAACGGGTACAAGTATCCTTACTCAGATTCTTGTCGTGAGTTTGATAGCCGTTGTGATGACGATTGGTGTTTATGGCTTAGTGGCAGGGATCGTTAAGCTGGATGATTTAGGTTTCTATCTCCAGCGCACGTCGAATGGCAGTACCATTAAAACCCGTTTGGGTGATGGGTTAGTCGCCTTTGCACCAAAGCTGATGAAGATGCTTGCTGTGGTCGGTACAGCTGCGATGTTCTTGGTTGGTGGCGGTATTGTGGTGCACAACGTTCCTGCGATTCATCATTTAATTGAACCGATTATTATGGATTTTAGTGGACATACGATTGCGACAGCGGTGGTACCGACGCTATTAAATGGTGTGATTGGGGTTTTAGCTGGATTGATTGTCGTTGTTGTTTGGACTGCGATTGGAAAAATACGCGGTAAGTAATCGTTCATTATTTTTATAATAAGACAGTCTTTCATCGAAACAAAAAAGGGTCACCATAATTATTATGGTGACCCTTTTTCGTTAAATGGAGGCGTTTACTTAACAGCCCAAGCGCTTATTTTACAGCCCAAGCAATCGTCTCGCCGCCACGGATTGGCACAACGATGTCTGAACCGAAAGGCATGGTTTCAGCAACATTCCACTCTTCTTTAACGAGCGTGATTGTGTCTGCATTACGTGGCATGCCGTAGAAATCCGGACCATTGTGGCTTGCAAACGCTTCCAAGTTCTCAATCTTGCCTTCTAAATCGAATACTTCAGCGTACAGTTCAACCGCAGCGTGTGCTGTGTAAGAACCTGCACAACCACATGCTGACTCTTTAGCGCCTTTCGCGTGTGGCGCAGAATCGGTACCCAAGAAGAACTTCTTGCTACCGCTTGTTGCCGCTTCGATAAGTGCTAACTGGTGTGTGTTGCGCTTAAGGATAGGTAGGCAGTAGAAATGTGGCTTAATGCCGCCAACCAGCATGTGGTTACGGTTGTAAAGCAAGTGGTGAGCTGTGATGGTTGCCGCTACGTTCTCGTTAGCGTTCTTAACGAAAGTCGCTGCATCTGCAGTCGTGATGTGCTCTAGAACGATCTTCAGGTTAGGGAAGTCGTTAACAATCGGTGCTAGAACCGTGTCTAGGAACTCTTTTTCACGGTCAAAGATATCAACATCGTGAGCCGTTACTTCACCGTGTACAAGCAGCAACATACCCACTTCTTGCATCGCTTCTAGTACGTGGTAGATCTTTTGAGCTGAAGTTACACCTGAATCCGAGTTTGTCGTTGCGCCAGCAGGGTATAGCTTCGCCGCTACAACAGCGCCAGATTCTTTCGCTTTGCGAATTTCATCAGGTGTTGTGTTGTCTGTTAGGTAAAGTGCCATTAGAGGCTGGAACTGTTCACTTGGCTGCTCTGCCATGATGCGTTCACGGTAAGCAAGAGCCATTTCGGTATCGGTTACCGGTGGGATGGTGTTTGGCATGATTAACGCTCGACCATTGTAGCGGCTGATATCGCGGACTGTATCTTTTAATACTTCGCCATCGCGTAGATGAACGTGCCAGTCGTCAGGACGAGTAATCGTAAGTTGTGTCATTGAAGGCTCCCACCATTTGAAGTGTTATGTAGTTGGAGCCTAAACTCAGCGAAATCTGTGAAAGCAATCGCTTACGTTTAGGCGACAGGATGATAGTGGAAAAGCACTTTCATTTCATCCTATTTTTAACTCTTCAGGGTTAGGAGCTTGTTTTTATGGATATTTTATTCGGTATCTATTTGTTAATAAGGGTTAGCGGGTGGCTACCCACAGACCATGGATCATTCCTGGAACCCAGAAGAAGAAGGTCAGGACGATGTTAATCAGCAAATCTTTACCTGCACCGCGAGCGAAGAACACACCAACGGGCGGAAGCAATACACATAAAATGATAATGACGAGTTTGTTCATGATAAATCCTTTTTATTCAATGAAAGTTCAATGCGATAACCGTGTTCATATTATAGAACGTATAGAGAGTGTTAATGCATTGCTGTCTTAATGTATACAAGGCAGTGATTTAAACATCTCAAGATATTAGCTTAGTATCAAGTGTTTAATGCCTGCCAGTTTATCTATTTATAACCATTTGTTAGCATTGGGACAAACAACAAAACATTGGAATCGTTATGTCGCAGTCACCTTTAGATCAAGCTCCCTCTTTATCTCAAATCAATGTGTTTCCGGTTAAATCAGTGGGCGGGATCGCACTCTCTTCTGCTTGGGTCGAAAAACAGGGTCTTACTTTCGACAGACGTTTTATGTTGGCACTGGCTGATGGCTCAATGGTGACAGCGCGTAAGTATCCGAAAATGGTCAAGGTATCTTCAAGCCTGCAACCAGACGGTTTGATCTTTACTTATGAAGGTAAAGAGCCGCTGCGTCTAAAGTATGCAAATTTCAAGATGCAAGAAGCACCAGCAACGGTTTGGAAAGACAATTTTACGGCTTACACCACCAATGATGAAGCCGATGATTGGTTCAGTGATGTGCTCGGAGTTCGTGTTGAGTTGCTGTTTTCTGGTGAGCAATCGAATCGAGTGCGTGAAAAGCTTGGCCATAATGTCAGTTTCGCTGACGGCTATCCAATGTTAGTGATCAGCCAAGCCTCTCTAGATGAGCTTAATCGCCGCAGCCCTGAAGTTCACTCTATGGATCAGTTCCGGACCAACTTTGTTGTTTCGAATACAGAAGCTTTTGCTGAAGATGGTTGGAAGCGTATCCGTATCGGTGAGGTTGAGTTCGAAGCGGTGAAGCCTTGCGAGCGTTGTATCCTAACGACAGTTGATGTTGAGCGTGGCGAATTTAGATCAACAAAAGAGCCTCTTAATACCTTCTCTACATTCAGAGCTAACGAGCGTGGTGGCGTTTTCTTTGGTCAGAATCTTGTGGCTAAAAATGAAGGTTTGGTTAAAGCGGGTGATGTGGTTGAAGTACTCGAAACCAAAGAGAAAGAACACTATGAAGACACTTGGGTTGAGTCGTTACATTTAACGTGTGTTGAGCGTGAAGAGATCGCTCGTGACTTTACGACCTTTTGGTTAGAGCCTGCCAAAGAAAACCATTCATTGCCAAGTTATCAGCCAGGGCAACATCTGCCGATTGAGATGGTGATTGATGGCGAGAAGGTTTCTCGTCGTTACACGTTATCTTCTAGCCCTTCACGAGCGGGTCGTTTAGCGATTTCAGTGAAGCGAGTGGACGATGGTCAAATCTCTAATTGGTTAAATGATCACTTCCAAGTGGGTGATACTCTAGTTGCTCAGAATCCAGATGGTGCGTTCTACTTAGAAGCGAATCCAACTCATCCGTTACTGCTTTTGTCTGCAGGCAGCGGCATTACTCCAATGCTATCGATGCTTCGTTACTTAGCCGACCATGGTCAAATTGATGATTTGGTTTTCTACCATCAATGCAGCAGTGAAGAAGACATCCCTTATCAAGCTGAAATTGATAAGATCGCCAGTGAGCATGCGGGTTTTCGTGTGATTTATTCATTAAGCCAACCAACCAAAGAGTGGGATGGTTTATCTGGGCGTCTAAGCGTGTCGCATGTCGCTAAAATTGAAGATCTACACAAGCGCCAAGCGTTCGTGTGTGGCCCTGACGGCTTTATGGATAATGCAAAGAAACTGTTGATTCAAATGGGACTCAACCCTCAGCATTACCATCAAGAAGCGTTTGGTGTGGCTCAATCGACCGAGGAAGCGGTGAAGCAACTGCAGTTAAGTGTGAACGGCTACCTGTTCGAAGGTAATAATCAATCAACCTTGCTAGAGCAAGCAGAGTACGCGGGGGTATCTATTGCTTCAAGTTGTCGTGCGGGTTTCTGTGGAGCGTGTAAAGTGACGCTTGAGTCCGGACAAGTTCATCAACCGGATGTCCCTGCATTGCAAGATCATGAACGTAATATGGGGCAGATCTTGGCGTGTTGTAGCGTGCCTCAAACCGATATCGAAGTTGTCGATTAACGACTCGTTAGATCATTAAGAAAAACGCATTAAAAAACACTAAATAGAAAAAGCCGGAAGTTCGTAAATGAGCTTCCGGCCTTTTTGATTCTGAGCTAATTCAAAAATTAATCGTAGATCGTTGGGATTGGTTGACGCTTGTGCTGTGTTGCTTTGTAGATGCCAACTAAGCGATCGGATACGTCTTGAGAAACGGCTTTGCCTTCAAGGAAATCATCGATCTGATCGTAAGAAAGGTTCAATGCTGCTTCATCGGCTTTCTGTGGATCAAGCTCTTCTAGATCAGCAGTGGGTACTTTCTTAACAAGTTGCTCTGGAGCGCCCAACGTTGCTGCAAGCTCACGAACTTGGCGTTTGTTCAAACCAAATAGTGGTGCTAAATCACATGCGCCGTCACCGTGCTTAGTGTAGAAACCAGTGATGTTTTCCGCTGAGTGGTCAGTACCAATCACAAGACCGCCAACGTAACCAGCAATCTCGTATTGTGCGATCATGCGAGCACGAGCTTTCACGTTGCCTTTCACAAAGTCGATTTTTGCTGAATCTGTTGGTAGTAGACCTGTGCCTTCAAGAGCAACGTGAGATGCAGCGTGAAGCCCATCAACACCCGCTTTAATGTTGACAGAAACAGATTGAGAAGGCTGAATGAAAGAGAGAGCAAGCTGTGCTTCGTCTTCATCTTTTTGTTCACCGTAAGGTAGACGAACCGCGATGAATTGGTACTCGTCGCTACCAGCGCTTTCATTTAGGCTATCAACGGCCATCTGTGCCAAGCGGCCACAGGTTGTTGAGTCGACACCACCACTGATACCAAGGATCAGTGATTTGCATCCTGACTGTTGAAGTTTCGTTTTGATAAACTCCACACGACGAGTCACTTCGAAGTGAGGGTCAATTGAAGGTAGTACGCGCATTTCGTCACGAATTAACTGTTCCATTCGTATTCCTTTCCTGCAAGCAAATTAAAAATCTAGTGTTATCATACCTAAATCATCCGATTTAAAAACCTCTTTGCACAAGCTTAGAAAGAGAAGGCAGTAATAAGTAATGGAAAAAATAGCCATTTTCGGTAGTGCGTTTAATCCACCGAGTTTAGGGCATAAAAGTGTGATTGATTCATTGGCTCACTTTGACAAAATCCTGCTCGTTCCAAGTATTGCCCATGCTTGGGGAAAAGAGATGCTAGACTTTGATACGAGATGTCAGTTAGTTAACGCATTTATTAGCGATCTTTCATTGGAGCAAGTGGAGCTTTCTTTGGTCGAAAAGAGCCTATTTACTCCAGGTGAAAGCGTAACGACTTATGCGGTGCTCAGCGCACTTCAGAAGTTACATCGTGATGCGGAACTCACGTTCGTTATAGGTCCTGACAACTTCTTTAAGTTCTCATCTTTTTATAAATCAGATGAGATTACTGAGCAGTGGTCTGTAATGGCTTGCCCTGAAAAAGTGAAAATTCGTAGTACTGATATCCGCAATGCGCTGATAAGTGGAAGCGATGTTGCAAAACTGAGTACAAAGTCAGTTACAAAGATATTGCAAGATAGTGGACTGTATACAATAATGTAGATTCACTCACTCAAGAGGTCTGATGACTATGCTAAAGCGCGCGATACCAGCGACGATGATCATTGCAGCATGCAGTTTACCTGCATATGCTGAGTGTGATTTTTTTAGCCTAGATTCGGTAATGCTGACTTCTGATGACGAAAATAGCTGTTTAGACTTTTCTACGAGCCTTGAAGCTTTCGGCCAAAGTATGTTGGAGCTTAGTGGGTTAAGCGAACCAGAACCTCAAACTAAGCCTGATTACTGGTCTGATTGGGTTATTCAAAGCAAAGATGCGCCTTTGTTAACTCAGAGCCTTGAGTCTAACTATGTTGGTCTCGGTATGTGGTTTCCAGAAGAGCTGGAAGATGAACAGTATAATATGTCGACAGAAGAGTGGTTGATGAACCATGGTCTTCAGCTGAGCATAGGTTTTGGTGATAAAGTAGAAGGGCAGCCGCGTATGCGTTTTGATTACCGTTGGCATGACTCTAGTGATGCAGACTTAATGATGCAGGTTGAGCTGCCATTCTAGACAGGTAGTTCATTCTTTTCTGTCTAAGTGCTAAGAATTAAAAAAGCCGCGAAAACTGAGTTTTTGCGGCTTTTTAGTATTTGGCTTGCTAGTTTTAATACCAGCTCTCACTTACCGCCAAGCTATAAATCTTCACCAAACACGAGCATGCACAGTTGCTCGAACTCTTCTTCTTTACCTGAGAACAGGTCATCAATCACAAGAGTACGTTTCTGACCTGATTGCATGCGTTTCTTCGCCTCGCGCATTACCATCACCAATGTGTGCTCTTGCGGTAAGTTCGAATCATCAACATTCCACTGATTGAATCGCTGAGACAGAGCACTTTCACAAAGCAGTGGTTTAAACGACAACACTTCTTGCTTCAATACAGAAAGCATATCTTTAAACGCTTGCTCAGTATTATTCGTTTTTAGACTACGAGACTTAGTAACTTCTAGCTTTTCTAGCAACGCAGAAGAGAGGTTCGTTTGCGTGACGTATCCCGCTTGTCTTGGGAATGAATCCGTCAAGCGCACAGAAAAGTCGACACGATTGACCTGTGTGTTTGGAAAGTAGGTCAGTGATGTTAGGCAGTCATATGGAACCCAGACGCTCTGACCTGGCTCGACGGCATACTCTTGTTTGCCCAGCTTAATCAAAACCAAACCACTTTGAACCGATACAAGGCTATGCTTAAGTACTTTTTTGCGTGGTGTAATCACCAGGTGTGAAAAGTAAGCCGATGTATATTCAATAGCGAAGTTCATAGATAGTACCTTAGTCTTGGGGCGTCAAGATTACCGTTAATCTTAAAGAATGCCAATAATAACAGGGCATTTTCGATGTTTCTGGTCTGACCTTGTCAAAAGTATGGGCTCTGTAGCTGCGATAAGTCAAAACAACGCGTAGAATGAGCCAGCTTTTTATTATATGAATGAAAAAATGACCTCTCCAACCGATCCATATGTTGATATTCGTCCTTACGGCGATGATGAAATTCCAGCGGCACTAAACCGTCTTATTAATGATGAAGAATTTATCAGTGCGATCTTGCACTATCGTTTTTCAAACCATGCGTCTTGGTTCAAAGCGTTAATGAGCCCGATCTTGCGAGTGTACTTGAAAATGAAATGGAGCAAGCTGACTAGCGTTGAATCCATTCAGATCGAAGTGAAAAAGTACTTACGCGATACGCTCGCTAAAACCACCAAAGGGGTGACATACACGGGTTTAGAGTCACTGGATGCGAACCAAGCGTACCTGTTTGTATCAAACCATCGTGACATTGCTATGGATCCAGCGTTAGTTAATTACGCTTTGCATCTGAAAAATCATCAAACTTGCCGTATTGCCATTGGTGATAACCTACTAAAGAAGCCATGTGCGACTGAATTGATGCGTCTGAACAAAAGCTTCATCGTAAAGCGTTCTCTAAAAGGGCCACGTGAAATGATGAAAGCGCTTGGACAATTGTCTTCGTACATTAAGCACTCTCTAGAAACAGGTAACTCTATTTGGATCGCTCAGAAAGAAGGTCGTGCAAAAGACGGCAATGACTTCACAGAGCCAGCAATTCTGAAGATGTTCCATGTTGAAGGGCGTAAGCAAAAAATCGTATTTCCTGAGTACGTGAAATCATTGAAGATCGTTCCTGTGGCTATTTCATACGAAAACGATCCATGTGACACCGCGAAAGCAATAGAGCTTTTTGAAAAAGACGTAAACGGCAGTTACGAAAAGGGTGAGTTTGAAGATATCGAAAGTATCATTCAAGGCATCATCGGTAATAAAGGGCGTGTTCATGTTGGTTTTGGTCAGGTTATTGACCAAGATTTCGATACGCCTGAAGCACTTGCTCAAGAGATTGACCGCCAGATCCATGATAACTACAAACTATTTCCTGTGAACTTACTGGCTGCAGAAAAAGAAGACGAGTCGATTACAGCTGCGGTGAAGCAAGAGTTTGAAGATAAACTATCGAGTTTGCCACAAGGTGCTCGTCAGTACTTGATCGATAGCTATGCGAACCCAGTGAAGAATATTGGTTAACGAGCGTTAGCAAACAAGTTCGTTGATTGAATTGAAAAAGGAGCCTAAGGCTCCTTTTTTTATAGCGGTATAGGTGTCTTTTTCTAAGTACTGCTATTACCGTCAATCAATCAATCAATCAATCAATCAATCAATCAATCAATCGAACGGCAGGTTAGCGAGCAACAGCACCACCAAGATCTAATTGGGTCGGCCACGTGGTAATCGTGTTACCACCTAGGTAGATATTGCCTTTGACCGTCATGGTATCGGGAAATTCTGTAATTGCAGATCCGCCAATATATAAATCGCCATCAACCACTATCCCGTTTGGCAGCTCAGTTAAAGGAGTACGGATCACACTTAGGTCTCCTTTCACTCTAAAGCCGTTGGGAAGCCGTATTAGGGGGGTATCAGTGAGGTTGATGAATCCACCCACTCTCACACCTCTTGGCCAACGGGTAATCTTACTTCCTATCAAGTCGGCGTAGCCTTTTATTTTTACGCCCGATGGAACTCGGGCTAGTAGGCTGTTACCGCCTTTAAGGCTTCCGTTAACTTCCAACCCTTTGGGAAGGCGAGTGATTGCGGTGTTTTCTATATTTAAATTGCCATCGACGACCAATCCTGTCGGTAGTGATGTATAGGGCTTATTTCGTAAATATAAGTTTCCGTAATTATCCAGATGGTTCAATATTTGATACTGATCGAGTGGTTCTGCAGTCACATTTGTTATGGTTAAAGAACCAATAATAAGTACAATTATTCGGAGCATAACAAGCTTCTTATTACGATAGACGTTAACACTATAATGAAAAAATTATTCTCGCATAGTGTTTTACTCATTTGTTGGTCGGTAAAAAAGAATAGAACACAATGAAAGGCGAATCTGTGATTGAAATAAAGCGTCAAATTCTAAAAGGCTTTGTGATTGTAACTTCTGTATTTTGTTCAGTATCAGCGAATGCTAATAAAATAATATCAACGCCCGCTAAGGCTGCAGTCGTCGTCACTCAGAGTGGTTCACAGCAACGAGTTTGTTATTATGATGATAAGGCCTATAGCCTAGGTGCGGTCGTTGAAGTTTCAGGGGTGTTGATTCGATGTGCTGCCGAAAACGATTTTGAGACCAATGGTGCTCTAGGGTGGATTGAGATTATAAAAAAAGACGAGAAATAAACTCGTCTTTCATTGGTATGAGTGTTGGTGCTTATATTAACGTGCTAGAGAGCGAGTCTTAAGTTCGAATATAATCTTCTCAGCACTGACTTCAAACTTAAAGCGAGCATTTAATTCTGTGCTTTCTTCTGTCAGTTCTGATGCTTCAAACTCAACGTTGCTAGACACTTGTTTAGCAAGCTCAACGTACTTAGCAAACTCAGTTTCAATGAGTGCTTTAGAGTTACCGTAAACCGTTACTTCGGCAACATCGTCGCCTTCTTTAATGATAAACCCGATTTCACCTGCGCAGCCGCAAGCCTCACATACATCATTGTTACCAATATCTTGGCTCATAAATAATCCTCTTACAAAGTCTGCGGTTATTCTAGCGAGCAATTTGAACTGTATCTACAAAAATCAAAATCTTTGAACTAATTTTTACTAGTATGCTATGCTGTTTGATAGGATATTTAATGAATATGTATATTCGCGACGATAAATATGTATGTGATTAATATCACGTTTTCCTGAAGAGGTACGTTATTTATTTGTCAGAATATCATTCACTTAGTTGCGCCAGGATTGATTTTATAAGAGTATCTATCGCTTGACAGTTATTTATACAATGAATTTTTCGTTGGGTATTTCATATTCTAAGTAGTTATTTAAACTTATCGACTTAGGATTGTAAGGTGATTTTCGAAGAATAATTAAACAAAGTGCCCAAAGAGGCAACACTGTAAAATTGTTCGTACAAAGTATTTGTGGGTATTTAATGGAAATACTTGCGAAAAAATACCTTGCTCACATAATGCTGATAACGATTTTCATTCTGACTTCACTCGGTTGAGTTAGATGGATTTACAAAGAGAAGAACCTGAATATGCCAAAGCGTAGTAAAGAAGATACAGAAATCACGATCCAGAAGATCATGGATGCCGTTGTAGACCAACTATTGAGATTGGGTTACGACAAAATGTCATACACGACGTTGAGTCAACAAACAGGCGTTTCTCGTACAGGTATAAGTCATCACTTTCCAAAGAAAACGGATTTTACTGCTGCTCTAGACGGTCGTATTTTCAAGATGTTCATGGAACACATTGACTTTGAAAATGGCCTTGATGCATTTTCGGCTAGCTGGGTTGCTGCACTTGAAGATGCTGAGTTCCTAGCGATCTTACGTTTACTTTTCCATCATATCGTTACTGCTGAGAATGCACATGAGTTCGCGGCAAACGGTATCGACCGCTTGTACAAGCTAACTGAAACTCAGTTTGGTGATGCTAGTGGTAAAGAATTAGAGTGGTTGATTGGTAAATCATTGATTCATATGAGCCAATAATCAACACGCAATAAAAGAAGCTCCTGAGGGGGCTTTTTTTGTACCTGTAGTTTCACTTTTCTTCCTTTTTTCTCTAGCTCTCACACCGTTGTCGTTATCTTGTCTTTGTGCTGAGTAAGGTTATTTCTTTTCTTTTTAGATGATTAGGGTTTCGCCTGCATTTTACTGAGTAACTAAAAGCTTACTAACATTAACTGATGGTGTTTATTTCTAGAGCCTCAAACGTTCAAGGTGAGCCGTTTTAAGGGGTATTGCCATGGTAACTAACAAAATTGATTTTAAGGCGAGAGAGGGACTGTGAGACAATAAAAAGCCTCGAAGAAATCGAGGCGGTGAATGGTGTGGTTGTTAGAGAAAGCGAATACTCAAAACGAACCTGTTCTTAATCGAGCTTATTGTGCGGGATGAACCTGGGGGAAGTTCATGGTTGGGTGCTTTTCGACAATACTTGTGTAGCCGTACACATCTTCAATCATCGAAGGCTTAAGTGCTTCCCAAGGGCAGCCATCGCAAACTAAGTTTCCCTCTTTCAAAACTATCAATCGATCTGAGTATTGAGCGGCTAGGTTTAAGTCATGTAAAACTACGATAACCGCTGCGTTGTGGTTGTCGGCTAACTCTCTCGCG
The DNA here is from genome assembly GCF_041439815.1 of Vibrio sp. 1F279. NCBI lineage: Bacteria > Pseudomonadati > Pseudomonadota > Gammaproteobacteria > Vibrionales > Vibrionaceae > Vibrio > Vibrio sp. 1F279. The sequence continues at coordinate 27,692 of NZ_JBGOOU010000005.1, forward strand.
ATCTTTAACGTGTTGTGCTGATGGGCAAGATCCAGTGCTGATGTGGGTTCATCAAGCATCAAGATACATTGGTCACCAGAATAGTGAAGTTGGGTTAGCACTCGAGCCAAGTGAACACGCTGTTTTTCACCGCCAGATAGAGAAGGGTAGAGCCTTTTGCTTAGGTGAGACACATCGGCAACATCCATTTTCTGGCTAGCTATGCTAGTGAGCTTCTTGTTGGACTCTTGCAACGGGATACCACCAAGCTCGACAACTTCGTGTGCCAGAAAAGGGAAGGTCAACGTACTATGTTGAGGAAGCATCGCCAAGTGCTTAGCCAACTTTTGAGAAGACCACTTGTCTTTGGTGTGTCCAAAATACTGAATATCACCAGTGCTCGATATCTCCTGACATAAAGCTTTGAGCAGCGTGCTTTTACCTGCGCCATTTGGCCCAAGCAGTGTAGTCACCTTTCCCGCTTCAATCTCAATAGAAACGCCATCTAAAATCACTTTGCTGTCGAACTTCACTTCGATGTCGGTTGCTTTTAACGCTGCAGGAAACATTAAAGGATTCTCCCTTTCTGTTGAAATAGTAGATACAAGAAAAATGGAGCGCCGATGATCGCCGTGACAATGCCTACTGGTAGCTCTGCTGGTGCAAGTACGACGCGTGAGAACATGTCTGCAGCTGTTAGTAATAACGCGCCTAATACCGCAGACAATGGGAGTAGTACTCGATGATCTGGGCCCGCCAACATGCGGCCTAAATGAGGAATAACCAGTCCGATGAAGCCAATCATGCCGGACAAGCTAACCGTGATACCAACGCCTGCCGCAGTAAGTAGAATGAGCTTTCGCTTGAGTTTCTGTACTGGGATGCCAAGGTGTTGTGCTTCTGATTCGCCCAGTAATAGAGCATTCAATGACATCGCTTGGCGGTAGAAAACAACAAACAATCCAACGAGTGTGACAGCAGCAAGTAAAATGCCGGACCACTTAGCGCCCGCCAAAGACCCCATCGACCACAACGAAAGATCACGTAGCATTTGGTCATCAGCAATGAAATTCAAGAAGCCAATACCTGCGCCTGACAATGCACTGATCGCAACACCCGCTAATAACATGATGGTCACCGAGGTACCGAATTTTCCCGTACCTAGCTTATAAACTAGCAGGGTGGTTAAAGCGCCACCTAAAAAGGCAAATACTGGCACGGCCGCAAAGTTCATAAAAGCAGGGTATTGCAGTGAAAGTTCAGAGAAAAGAACAATAGCCAACGCCGCGCCTAATGCAGCTCCGGCAGAGACGCCGATGATCCCAGGTTCAGCAAGCGGGTTTCTAAATAGCCCCTGCATGACGGCACCACATAATGCGAGAATCGCGCCTATTAGCATACATAAGATGGTTCTCGGTAAACGGATCTCTTGAATCACCAAATTGATGTGGGGAGCTAAGTCATTGCTGAGTTGGAATAGGCTAGCTGCGCTGTCAGCTAAGCTTATGTCCATAGGCCCAACGGTGACCGAGTACAGCGCGGTTAAGACTAGGATAGCGCCGAAGCCTAACATCGATGTTTTTAGTGGGACGGATCGTAACAACATAAAGAGCCTCAATGTCTATCACTAGCTTCAATCCTCGTAGCCGACTTTACGAAAGCGACGCGGTAGTGAGGATTGAGCAAGTAACAGTAAAAATAGGGTAGTGAGTTATAGCGGGTAGATAAGTTATAACGGGTAAATAAGTTATAGCGGATAGATAAGTGCGTTTATTCGCTTTGCTTCAGAGAGGCTTTCAAGACCAAGCCCTCCAACTAGAGCGCTGCCCTTTACGGTAATGATTTGCTTGTTCATGCCTGCTGGCGTTGCCGCTAGCATAGGTAACGATTTAAGAATGGCATCAGCGCCGCCTATTTTCTGGTAGCTACGGCCGCTCACTAAGATGACATCAGGCTGCATTTCAACGAGTGATTCCATCGACAGTGGTTTGTAAGAGGTCAGGCTTTTAGCCGCAGGGTTAACACCACCAGCCAATTCAATGATCGCGTTGGGTGATGTTTCACCGCCAGCAACATTTGCAGGACGGCCTTCATGCAGTAATAGGAACAGAACTTTCTTCGCTTCGTTGTTGGGTACTTGGTTAGCTTTCAGTGCCGCAATTTTTTGATTCACTTCGGCTTTCACTTGCTGTGAGTGAGCTTCGGTATGGGTAATCTTTGCAATTTGGTCGATACGCTTTAGCAGCCCTTCAACGTTTGCTTCGGTGTTAACGATCTCGACATCGATACCCACAGATTTTAATTGAGAAATGGCGTTGTCTGGCCCCATCTCATCTGAGCCGATGAGCGTCGTTGGCGATAAGGCAATCAATCCTTCTGCAGAAAGGTTTCTGTGATAACCAATCTTTGGCAGCTTTTTTGATTGAGGTAAGTGACTGGTCACATCAATTGCAATCAACTGCTCTTCAGCACCCAGAGCAAGAACTAATTCGGTAACGGCGCTGCCAGCACTGATGATTCTAAGTTGTTTTGCGTCGTCAGCATTGGCGATAGGTGCTGCAAGTACCAACCCCATCGCGGCGATTGCGAGTAAATGTTTGTTGTTCTTTAATTTATTGAGCACTTTTAAGTCTTTCATAATAATTTATTTGTACTTTCTTTTGATGGAGAGTAATCGCGAAGATGCTTTGTGATCAGCCTGTCCGCATGTTGAATTTGAATCGATAGAGAGCTGGCTTTGGTTATTTGGTCTTATCAATAAAGAGTCCAATCTCATAAAAGGTGCTAGGTCTCATGAAAATTTAAGAGTCGTTCTAGCCTTCCTCCGTGAGTAATTGGGTTGCTGGAATACCGTTTTCTTGTAAGAACGACAACAACTTCACTAAGTTCTCGACGTTAGCTGCTTTATCGGCGCCAATGATGATCGGTTTCTTATCCGATGTGCCTGTTTCTTCTAACAGTGCGATCTTGAAGTTTTCCCAGTCGATGTACTCTTGGCCGTTGATCGCCCAGTAAGGTTCGTGATCTAAGATATTGACGCTAATCGAATCTTTATGAACTTCAGAAACGTTTTTAATATCAGAACTCGGAAGCTCCACTTCTAATGACTCCAACTTCACTGATGCTGTCAGTAGAAGGAAAACCATCACGATAAATATAATGTCCAGTAAGGGTGTTAAATCCGGAACTAAGCTCTGTGTTTGAGATGAGTGGGGCGTTTTAATCATGCTCGGCTCACATCACCGATAGAGGCTTTGCTGACGGGTGTACCTTGAGTATCGTCAGACTGATTCGTTTGAATCGACATGCCTTCTAGCCAAACATTCACATAATTCAGAGTGTGTTCTAACTGAGCTAGCACTCGATCGGCCCATAACCCGAGTAGTTGAGCTCCTGAAATAGCAGGAAGCGCAATCATCAAACCCGCAGCAGTGGTTCTCATTGCTAATCCAAGACCGTCTGCCAAATCATTAGGCGTGATGCTGCCTGTTGTAGCGGCAACGCCTTTAAACATCTCAATAAGCCCAAGTACCGTGCCAAGCAGGCCAATTAGCGGGCTGATGACGCCGATCAAGCCAAGCAGTCTTAAACCTGCGTGAAGCTGGTGGCGTTTCTCTTGTAGCCAAATCCCTGCTGCATCTTCACGTAAACCTTTTGAGAAAGAGTGGTGAGCAAGCAGCATCGACACGCCCTTGTACAGAAGAGGTCGTTTACCAGAAATAGATTGTGCTAATGCTTCGATTTCTTTGCTATTGGTTGGTGAAATCTGATTGAGCTCATGACGAATAGCGCGTTTGCCAACCCCAATGCTTAGCATGACTTGGAAGATACGCTCTGCGATGATCATTGCTGTTAATGCTGAGCAGATAAGAAGAGGCCATGTCATTAGGCCAAGTTGATCTTGTAAGTAACTGATTTGTTGCATGGTTAATCCAACTTAAAACGAACAGGTATTTGCACACGGTGAGCAATTGCTCGACCATTTACAGTATGAGGTGAGAACTTCCATTTCTTAATGGCTTTCAAGGCTGCGTTGTCGAGCATTAGTGCGCCTGATGAGTTGACTAATGCCTGTTTAATTTGTTTTCCTTCAGCGTCTAACCAGACCTCATAAGTTGCGACACCTTCAACGCCTCGGCACCTTGCTTGGCGTGGGTAGCTTGGTGGTGTTGGACGAGCTGTAAAAGAGGGCCTAGTGATTAACAACGGCTCTTGGTTAGATACGCCTTGGTTAACTTGTCGAGGTTGGTTGGCGGACTCGTCCATATTTTTATCGACTTTTTTGTCGGCCATCTTTTCTGGTTGAGTCACCGGTTTTTTTTGAATCGGCTTCTTCTCGACTGTCTTCTCCACAACCTTTTTCTCTACTTTCTTGGGCTGAGGCTTATTGGTGATCGCTTTTTTCTTTGGTGCAGGTTTGGCTTGCTTTGGCTCTACTGCTTTCGGTTCGACAGGTTTAGGTTCTGGGTGTGAGACCGTTTCCTTGATTGGCTCAAGCTCAACTGGCTCTGTAACGGTTTTTTGCTGAGCGTGCGAGGGAACGCTCTTTGGAGTGAAGTTGATCGATACCGTGTTCGATTGGCTACCTGCAGGCATTGCAAAGACTTTGGATTCTTGAGCGACAAATAACATCGCCGCATGAATCACTAACGATGCACCGCCTGCAATAACATATCTAGGAACGTTCACATTCAATCCTTCACCAAATCTAAAATATGTATCGGATTATTGCTTAGAATCTAAATAAGATCAATTATCAATTGCATTATCATTTGCGTCTATTTATGATTCTCTCAGTTTTAGCAAACAGTCTTCCAGGCTTTGCTATATAAGTGTTTAGAAGGGGTTATATGAGCGTTGATATATATAAGTTTGACGAATCAATTCTGGGCATTTCTAGCCCAGACCCACTTCGTTTTGCATTTGCCAAAAAGCAATCTGCACATGCTGGGGGAAGCTCAATCCCGGTCGACCCGAGCAAGAAATTGGAAATCTTTGATGAATTGATGCTGAGTGAAGGAAAGAAACAGGATAAACGTTGTTTGTATATCCATATTCCTTTTTGTCGCGTGCGTTGTACGTTCTGCAATTTCTTCCAAAATGCCGCAAGCCGTAAATTAGTGGATGAGTATTTTGATGCACTGATGGTTGAGCTAAAGCAAAAAGCTAAAACCTCTTGGGCTCAGTCAGGACTATTTCACGCCGTCTATATTGGTGGTGGAACACCCACCGATTTATCTCCTCTACAAGTTGAGCTGTTAGGCAAGGCTATTCGTCAATACTTCCCATTAGCGAACGATGTGGAAATGACCTTAGAAGGGCGTATTAATCGATTTGGCGACGAGATGTTTGATCGTTCGCTGGAAGGTGGCTTCAATCGTTTCTCATTTGGTATTCAAAGTTTCAATACTCAAGTTCGACGCAGTGCTAAGCGCTTGGATGACCGAGAAGTTGTGTTGGAACGTATCAGTTCACTGAGTCGCACTGAACAAGCGCCTATCGTTCTTGATTTGCTATACGGGTTGCCACACCAGTCTATGGAAGTGTTTCAACAAGATTTAGAAGACTACATGTCGACTGGCGCACACGGTATTGACCTCTACCAACTGATTGTTTCAGGCAACGCGCCTATGCTTAATCTTGTTGAGAAAGGAAAAATCCCACCACCGGCTAATACGCCAGATAAGGCGAGTATGTACTTGGCGGGCGTTGAGTTCATGGCAAAGCACAAGGTTAAGCAACTGAGCGTGAATCACTGGACTCGTGATAACCGCGAACGCAGCATTTACAACAGCTTAGCGAAAACTTATGCCGAAGTTCTACCCATTGGTTGTGGCGCTGGTGGCAACATCGGTGGTCATGGTGTGATGCAACATCGAACTTTAGACAGCTACATGGAGTCTATAAAGCAAGGTCAATTGCCAATAGCCATGATGACCAAGCAAAGCTCACTAGAGCCAATCTTCTCTTCATTGAAAGCCGGTTTTGATTCTGGTGTTGTAAGAAGAAGTACGTTGCCGAGTTTTATGGGGCAAGACACGTTTGACTACCTGAAGCCTCTGTTTTCACATTGGGAAAAGAATGGCCTAGTTGATCTTTCGGAAGATTACCTGAGCCTGACTATAGCTGGCAGCTTCTGGGCGGTAAGTCTTGCACAGAGTGTGATTCAAGTGCTTAACACTGAGTATCAGACCTTGCATCCAGCACCAACTGCCTCTGGCTTGGGTGCTCACCCGCATGCAAGTTTGAAGCACGCTTAATCTCGAATTTTTAGTTTATAACTTACGTAAATCACTCGTTTATACGGAAACTTATTCAATGACAGATACAACATTCGCAATGACAGAAACTTTAGAACAACGTGTCGCACGCATTCTAGAAGAAGAACCAAAACTGCTTCCTACAGCGATTGCTGAGAAGCTAGGTGTTTCAGAGGTTGAAGTTGTCGCTGCTTTTCCTGGAGACATGGCGGTGATGTTAGATGGCAGCCGTGCTCAAGATATTCTAGAAGGTTTGGTAGGTTGGGGCCCAGTGACCACAATTATGCATTCATTTGGCTCAATCTTCGAAGTAAAGGCGCCGTTCCCTAAAGGCAAAGTCGCGCGTGGTTACTACAATCTGATGGGTAAAGAAGGCGAGCTGCATGGCCACTTAAAACTGGATAACATCAAACATATTGGTTTGGTGAGCAAGGCGTTCATGGGGCGAGAAAGTCATTACTTCGGTTTCTTCAGTGAAACAGGCGAGAACATTTTTAAGATCTACCTAGGTCGCAATGAAAAGCGTGAACTTATTGCCGACCAAGTTGAACGCTTTAACGCACTAAAAGAAAAAGCTTAACCAGACTTAACGGCAAGCTTAAATAAGGTTGCTAACTCGTTTAAACAGAACATCAATGCTCGAGGATCGTTTAGTTCGCTAATGATCGCTCAACCTCGAGCAAAATAATAAATCAGAGAAAGTGAAGAAAGGAATTACCAATGGAACAGCAAGTAAAACAAGAACGTCTACAAGGTCGCCTAGGTCCAGAAATTAAAGAATTTCGCCAAGAGCGCCGTACCCTTCAACTTGCAACGGTTGATGAAGAAGGTCGCCCGAACGTAAGTTACGCGCCTTTCGTACAGAACCAAGAAGGTTACTTTGTTCTAATTTCTGACGTTGCTCGTCATGCTCGTAACTTAAAAGCGAACCCACAAGTCTCTTTGATGATGATCGAAGATGAAGAGAGCTCTAAGCAGCTTTATGCACGTAAGCGTCTAACCTTTGATGCACAAGCAAGTGTTGTAGAGCGTGAAACGGAGCTTTGGACTCAAGTTATTGGCCAGATGCAAGAACGTTTTGGTGAGATTATTGATGGTTTAAGCCAACTTCAAGATTTTTCTCTATTCAACCTTAAAGCAGAGAGTGGCCTGTTCGTAAAAGGTTTCGGTCAGGCATACCAAGTATCTGGCGACGACTTAGTGGATTTCGTTCACCTGCAAGAAGGTCACAAAAAAGTGTCTAACGAGTAAGCTCGTTTAACGGATTACTTTAGGAGCCCTCTAATGTGAGGGCTTTTTTGTGTCTAAGCAGTCATAGCCGCGTCGTTTAGGACTTTCGCTCCGCGCAACATGGCTTCGATTAATTCGCCTGCATTGAATTTCTCTAGCGCTTCATGTGCTCCCACCTGATTGGCTCGGTCAACACATATCTCACTGGATAGTGAAGTATGTAAAATACAGTAGGCATGACTGAGTGCGCTGTCGTTTTGTACTTCAAATGCAAGTTCATAGCCATCGAGTCCGGGCATCTCGATATCACTCACGAGAAGATCAATTGCAGTGCCTTTGCTAGCTTCACGGCGCATCAGGTCAATAGCATCTAAACCGTTGTTACAAATGCTATAAGGGATGTTGATGCTGTCTAAGGCATCAGACAGCTGCTTTCGTGCAATCAAAGAGTCATCAACCAGTAGAATATTCAGCGCTTTTAGGCGTTCTCTTTCGACATCAGTCAGCATCGGAATATGTGCGTTTTCATAAGCAGGGTAAATCTTAGAAAGTAATAACTCTACGTCGAGCATCTGCACGATACGATCTTCAAAACGTGTAATGCCGGTAACAAACACATTGGTTCCTACACTTGCGGGTGGCGACTCAATACTCTTCCAGTCACATTCAATGATTTTATCAATCGAACGAACCAAGAATGCTACAACGGTTCTTAAGCAATCTGTCACGATGAGCACACAGTCTTGGTATTCAGTCGGTGTGATCGGCCGAAACCCAATAGCTGCGGACATATCAATAACTGGAACCGTAAGATCGCGAATCGTGACGGTACCAATCACATGGTGATGAGAGTAAGGGATTTGGGTCATTGGCTGGAAAGGAACGATTTCTCTGACCTTAAGCGTGCCTATCGCAAAACTTTGAGTGAGGGATAACTTGAACATCAGCATTCCCTGTGACTGACTCGCTTTACTTATCGGTTTGGCCATAAGTGGCTCCTACTTAATACGCGCTTAATCTATAAGGATTAATTTAAAGGGAAATGGCATCCGCAGCAAGTCACTATGCGGTTTTTAAAGATCTTTAAGGGGGTTGTTTTCGGTTATAGAGTGAAGAATGATGATTCTTGGGTTAAAATCACGCTAAACGCAGGCGTTTGATGGACTTTTGTCGACAAGTCGTTAGCCGTAAGCTGAATTACAACAGTCAGTACTCTGATGAATTCTACGTAATCATCACAAATAAACTGACCGCAACAAACTGAGAATTATCATGGCAAGAACAGCAGCAGCGCTTCATATATTGGTGAAGCATAAAGAATTAGCAGAAGACATCATGACGCAGCTTAAAAAGGGCGCTAAATTTCAAACGCTAGCGAAGAAGCATTCAACCTGTCCATCTGGTAAAAAGGGCGGCGACCTAGGCGAGTTCAAAAAAGGTCAAATGGTGCCTCAGTTTGATAAGATTTGTTTCTCTGGCGAGACACTTGTACCACATCTGGTAAAAACAAAATTTGGCTGGCACGTAGTGAAGGTTCTTTACCGAACTTAGTCATTAATATGTGTTAGATTGAATAAAAGGAGCGTAGATACGCTCCTTTTTTGTCATTTTTGGGCGCATTTAAAAACATTATGGCTGAGTGTTCATCCCGGACGTTATGCGATAATTGGCGCTACGCCCTTAACTATCCACCTTGACTAATCGGTGGGAGGAGGAGGGGTTTTAATGAGTAACTCATATAATAAATACCATTCTTAAGGAAATTTATGCAGCTTTGCCTTTTAGCCTTTGTATTTATCTAGAAAGCTGTAAACGAGTTTGGTAGGAGAACAACATGGAGAGTTCAGCTATGTTAAGCACCCCAGCGACAGATGTTATATTGCATGCTTTTGACTGGTGCTACGCTGACGTAATGAAGAACGCCCCTCTGATTCAAGAGTTGGGTTATAAATCTGTTTTAGTCTCGCCGGCAATGAAGTCGTTACGAGGGCCTAAAGGCTGTGATCGAGATACAGGTACCCAATGGTGGCAGCGCTATCAACCCCAAGATTATCGTGTGATCGATAATCAGCTTGGTGATACGCAAGACTTCACTGCAATGGTGAACACGTTAAAGCAACATGGGCTTCGTACCTATGTGGACGTTGTGTTTAACCACATGGCTAACGAGTCGAGTATTCGCGGTGATTTGACGTATCCAAATCAACAAGACATGGCGTCTTACCAACAAGATTCTGAGTATTACGAATCCGTTCGTTTGTTTGGTGATCTTTCTAAACCTTTGTTTGATGAGAACGACTTTGTCGAAGCGTTTGGTATCAAGAACTGGAAAGACACTTGGGAGGTGCAAAACGGACGTATTACTGGTGGAGCAAGCGATCCAGGCCTGCCAACGCTGTTAGACAACGACAATGTGGTTACACAGCAGCGAGCTTACCTAAAAGCCTTGAAAGTGATTGGTGTGAAAGGGTTTCGCATCGACGCAGCGAAACACATGACACTGTCACATCTACGTAAGGTTTGGACTGATGATATCTGTGAAGAAATGCATATCTTTGGCGAGATCATTACTGACGGTGGTGCAACCAAAGAAGAGTACGAACTGTTCCTCGAGCCTTACCTTAAACACACTCGTTTAGGGGCGTATGATTTTCCGCTATTCAATACCATCTTCAAAGCTTTTGAAGAGCAGGGCAGTTTTAAGTCTCTGATCAACCCATACTGTTTTGGTCAAGCTCTGTCGAACATGCGAGCGATCACTTTTGCTGTCACTCATGACATTCCAAATAACGAGGTGTTTTTGGAACATGTGATGGATGAAGTCGACGAGCAATTAGCTCACGCCTTTATTCTTGGACGAGATGGCGGTGTGCCGCTTGTTTACAGTGAGCTCAGCACCAGCGGTATTCTGGACAAGAGTGGCCAACCTCGTTGGCTTAACGACTGGCAAGCGCCTTATATGAAAAACATGATTCAATTCCATAACCATGTTCATGGCGAAGCGATGCAGGTGGTTGAAGCCAATGATGACTTGTTGGTGTTTGTTCGTGGCGACAAAGGCATTGTGGTGATTAATAAATCGAAACGAAGCAAGACGGCCTCATTAAATTGGACAGGCGCTGTGACGGATCTGTTGTCTGGCGAAGTGTTCGAATGTGTTGGTAAGGACTTAACTATTAAGGTTGAATCCAACCAGTGCATGATGCTGACGACCAACTAGCTCGAGCCTGTTACGAGTTAGAAAGCAAATTTTGCAAAGAAAACCTTGAAAAGAAAACCCCGCTTACTGATTACCAGTAAGCGGGGTTTTTTATTTAAAGCTGTTTATTGCTTACTAAACAGGGTGTTAGTTAAACAAGGTGTTAGTTAGCTAAACGCTAAGGCGGTTAAACCGTAAACTTGTTTAATAGTTCGTCTTGTTGGCGAACATTGTCAGTTTGAACTTGCATTGCTGTGTTTGCGTCTTGAGCTGCGTTCGATACCTGTGTTGAAAGGTCTTTGATCTTAACTGTGTTGTTGTTGATCTCTTCCGCTACTAAACTCTGCTCTTCAGCTGCTGAAGCAATCTGAATATTCATATCAGAGATGCGCTGAATCGCGTCGCGGATGCGGTCAAGTGAAGAGTTTGCTTGCTGAGCGCGTTCAACGGCGTCAGTGGCTGTGTCTTTACTTTGATTCATCGCGTTAGATACAGAGCTTGCACCCGCTTGGAGCTGCTCAATCATGTTGCGGATCTCTGTGGTCGATTCTTGAGTACGTTGCGCTAGTGTGCGAACTTCATCGGCAACGACAGCGAAACCACGGCCCGATTCACCAGCACGCGCCGCTTCAATAGCAGCATTCAATGCAAGTAGGTTGGTTTGGTCTGCGATATCGTTGATTACTTTAAGAATCGTCTCGATATTTGCTGTTGCTGATTCAAGTACTTGTACTTCTGCAACCGCTTGGTCGATACGTGCTGAAAGGTTATCAATCGCTTGAGTCGTGTCACTTACTACAGATGTACCGTCTAGTGTCGCATCGTCAGCTTCACGAGCCGCGGCTGCTGCGCCTTGAGCGTTGTTTGCTACTTCCGTTGCGGTAACGGCCATCTCGTTCATTGCGGTGGCTAGCTGTTCAAGCTCTTGCAGCTGAGTATTCATCGCATTCGCTGACTCACCCGCGCCTTTTACTGTGATTTCAGTGCCACGTTTAATCTCAACACCAATCGCTTTGGATTGAATGATTTGATTTTGCAGGTTTTCAGTAAAGGTGTTGAAGCCTTTCGCAAGGTCAGAGAGCTCTTTATCTGTATTGGTATCTAGACGTTTAGTTAAGTCACCTTGTCCGCTCGCAACATCTTGAATGGCTTGGTTAAGCGTCTCAAGCGGGCGCATTAACACACGAATAAGGACGGTTAATGCAATGATGCTGAGAATAACCGCAATTAAAGAGTAGATTATCGAGCTGTTTTTCAGATCTTCAACCGTTTGGAATGCGATCTCTTCATCAAGTATTGCGCCGATGTACCAATCTTCACTTGGGATGTGAGTGAAGTTCACTAGGAACTTTTTACCGTCGACTTCAATTTGTTGAGATCCCTCGCGAATAGTCGCTTGTGGCAGGTAGCTTGATAGCGTTTCGCCATTGTTCTTAGCATTAGGGTGAGCAATCGTCGTGCCGTCGGCAGTGACTAGGAATAAGTAACCCGCGTCAAACAAGTTCACTTGGTTTACCAAGGTCGCAAGGTTGGTCAGTTCTAGGTCGTAGAACATACCCGCAGTAAAGCGGCCGTTGTCTTTAACTGGCGTACCCACTGAGATGATGACTTTTTTGCTTGATGCATCCACATAAGGAGCTGTCACAACTAAACTGTTTTTGGATTTAGCATCAATGTACCAAGGGCGGATTCGTGGGTCATAATCTGGCCCCGCGTCCCAACCGTCATCATTCTCAATCACGAAACCGTTTGCGTCATAACCAAAACCAACCGCGAGAAAACTGCCTTTAAGTTTTGGCTTTTCTAGGATGTTTTGAACGTAGGTACGATCTTGAGGGTTGATTTCAATGACTTCAGTCGTCGACTGAGCCAGTGCTTTCTTAGCATTCATCTCTGATGCTACGGTGTTCTTAATACCAGAGACCATCTCTTTCAGGCTTGCATTGACGTGGTTCTCTACAGCACTTTTTACGGTGTAAAGTTGCTGTATTGAAAGCAATGATACTGTCACTAATAGCAAGGCTGATGATGCTGCAACCACCTTATGGCTAAATTTCATTGTGTTTTCCTCTTCTCACAAGCTTTGCGAAAACTAAAGCTAATCGTGTTTTTGTAATTATATATATATCGACATTGTTGGGATTTACTTGAATGTAATTTCACAAAATAGACTACAAAAACACAACAACCCGCACAACGTAAAACTCAGTTAATTACATACTTGCTACTTTTGTTTTTTGGTTCAATGAGTTAAAGAGTTGGCTTAATCAAAGGCAAACAAAGTGAGGAGGGTATTAATTAGGCTAATATGCGTATGATTTACTATATAAGGGAGAGGTGTAAGGGAATTAATATGAAATCAAATGATATTCTCAATTCGTATATTGGCGATATTTCAAACAGGAGAGTGTATGTATTTTAAACCGGAGAGTGAATATATTAGGCAAAAAAAGCCCCACAAAAGTGAGGCTATTATAAATCAGGTTATTTATTACACTGTATCAGTGCGTCTAATTTAAAATATTAGATGCGCTACACCAGCGATAACCGGAAGTGTAATTAACGTACGTAGAATAAAAATAATAAACAGTTCAAGGATATTCACGGGAATCTTACTGCCTAGAAGCAGAGCGCCCACTTCAGACATGTAGATCAGCTGAGTTACCGACATTGCTGCAATAACAAAGCGAGTCATCTCGTTGTCGATAGAAGCGGCAAGGATCGCTGGGATGAACATATCCGCAAAACCAACAACAATGGTTTCAGACGCTGCAACCGCTTCAGGTACACCAAGTAGCTCAAGGAATGGAATGAAAGGCTGGCCTAGGAATGAGAACACAGAGGTGTATTCTGCAATTACCAATGCCATTGTACCTAGCCCCATTACAACAGGAAGAACGCCGAATACCATGTCGACTGCGTTACGAATGCCTTCACCAAATACAGACTTAGCAGACTTCACTTGTGATGCCTTATTTACCGCGAGTTCAAGACCCCAAGAGAAAGTCGAGTGACCCGCTGGGATTGCATCAGCATCTTTGTGAGGTTTTGTACCATCAATGAAGGTGTCTTTCTTCATGCTCAGTGGAGGAAGGCGAGGGATGATTACCGCGGCCACAATACCTGCTAAGCAGATTGCTGCGTAGAAGGGTAGGAATAGGTGCTCTAGTTCTACTTGAGCAATCACTACAAGGCTGAACGTGATAGATACTGCTGAGAAAGTCGTACCAACAACAGCGGCTTCACGTTGAGTGTAGAATTTCTTCTCGTACTGTTTGCTTGTAAGCAGGATACCAACGCTGCCGTCACCTAACCAAGAAGCCATACAATCGATAGCACTACGACCCGGCAGGTTGAAGATTGGACGCATCACTTTACTTAGTAAGGTGCCAAACAGTTCTAACAAACCGAAGTTAAGTAGAAGTGGTAATAGTAAACCGGCAAAGATGAATACTGAAAATAGAGTCGGCAATAGGCCCTCTAACACGAGACCACCGGTGTTTTCTTCCCAGATAAACTCAGGGCCAACTTGGAAGAAAGCCATGAATGCTGCAGCACCACCGATAATACGAACCAACAACCACAGTGGAGATGGGTTGAAAAGGCCGTTTAGAAATGAATTCGATGTAATGAATGTAGGTTTGAAAATGGTGCTTAACACGGAAGCTACAGACATGAAGGCAACGATTGCAGTGATAATAGCAACTAGAGACTCACCGAAAACCGCTTGAATTGATTTGGCTAGAATAGCGACAGGGATCGTGAGATCACCTTGGTAGCTAATTGGCGCCATGAAGAGGAACAAACCAATCAGAGATGGGATTAAGAAAACCCAGAAACTGCCTTTAGATTTCTCTGGTTGAGCAGTATTCGTGTTGTTAGACATGTTAATTATTCTCGTATTTCTACATGTAAAAAAGCCACATCCTTGGCATTTTTATTCTCTAAACATCCGTATTTTCTCATTGGGTGCAAGATTACCGAGTATTAATATCACTTGCAATACTATTCATCAAATATCGCTAAATATTCACACAGGTTATTCTGCAACACAACATGAGTTTAGAATAAAGTGTTGCAGATGTTACATATTCTCATGGTTATTACTAGGCGTTTATAAATTTACTGAGGCTTCAGTTCGATAAGTTAGGTAGAGCCAGTAGCTAAACGCGACAATGAACGCGAAAGAGGCAGGGAAAGCCAGTGCCAAAATTTCAAAGCGCTGGAACAGGCAAGCACCACTTAAACCACCAAACAGAAAGCCAACAACGATGAACATAAGAAGTTTGGCTTTACGGCGGTCAAAAGGCATCCCCTTTAAGCGTGCGCCAATCATGATCCCAAGGTCTGTGATGATCCCGCTCATGTGTGTGGTGCGAATGATCGCCCCGCTATAGGTGGTGATCATTGCGTTCTGCAACCCACACGCGGCTGAAGCGAAATACTGGCCTGAAGTGTAGCCTTGTAACAGTGCCCAAAGCGCCAAGAACAGCAATCCACCCTCAATACATAGCGCAACACCGTAACGGCGTCCTAACTTCAATGCTTGATTTTCGATAAAGAATCCGCTGAACGCGGCACCTAGCATAAAGCTCATAATGATTAGCAGGAGGTGCATAGAAGTTGAAGTCGGCGTGAGCAGGCTGCTGCCAA
Source organism: Vibrio sp. 1F279 (assembly GCF_041439815.1). Taxonomy (NCBI): domain Bacteria; kingdom Pseudomonadati; phylum Pseudomonadota; class Gammaproteobacteria; order Vibrionales; family Vibrionaceae; genus Vibrio; species Vibrio sp. 1F279. The sequence continues at coordinate 43,013 of NZ_JBGOOU010000005.1, forward strand.
GTAAAGACATGGTGCCTGAAATATGGGAGATAGCTTGATGTTGGAAGCCGAGTAAACCAATAGCATTAACGCTGCCAGCAAGGCCCGCTAACAGTAAGGCGCCGTATTCAACCCAGCGAGGTAGTTTAGAAATCATGTGGTTCACCCTGGGTTAAAAAGAGGAGCAGATTATAACGCTAGCGAAAAGATACGCTAGCGTTGTAGAACGTTGGTATTTGATCTTAGGCAACAGTCTTGCAGTTTGTTCCAATACTGTTGCTTTATAGAGAAAATGGTCAGTAACAGGCTAGTTGTAGTGACTCATCTGGTGGTCAAATTTGACCCATCCGTGTTTGCGTTCTTCGTAGACTGAAAAGCTTGGTAGCGGAAAGTCTTGCTCTTTAAATAGTCCGAGCGGGACGACATAAAAATCGGCGGCGGCAACCGACTGCAATAGCATGGTACTGCCACATTTAGGGCAAAACTGGTAGGTGACTTCATTGCCCGTGTCACTGATACGTGAAAAGGAGGTGACCTCTCCGTTGAGTGTCACTTGTTCTATGGGAAATCGAGCCTGAACCCCGAACACACTTCCGGTGCGCTTCTGACATTCATAACAATGGCATACGGAGGTGCGTTGAGGCTCGCCTCTGCAGACTAAATTGACGGCTCCACAGCGGCATTCGCAACTTCTGATATTTCTCTCTTTAATATGATTGATATCCATCCATGCTCCACTTCTGGTTAACCCTGTATTGATAATTATACTAAAGCCCTTTATGGTCTGCACAACTGGATGAAAACAAAAGAATATAATTGCTCATGAAAAAGAAAATCTTACCTATACCTCTGATTTTACTGATTCCTATTGTCATGTTGGTTGTGGTGATACTGGCGGGTATTTATCGCTTTAGCTTAAGTGACGAAGAGATCTTGGCGAAGTTTCCTTCTTCTCAAGTCAGTTATGACCCTGTTGTTGAAACCGTTTTTGATTTGAAGACGACTAACCCATGGACAATCAAAGTTCCTGAAACCAACGCGTACGCCTTTATTAATGAAGTCGATGGACCAAGATCAATCGCGTTTGGGCGGTATGACTCCGGTGTTGAGCGTGGTGTGGTCACCGTAGACACCAACAACCTTTCAAGTGTCACGTTAGGCAAGGCGAGTTTCTTTGTTGCACCTATGTGGGTATCTAACCAAGGCAGTGGCGTTTTCTATTATATTGGCCTGTTTAAACATGACCAGCATCGAAGCCGCGTCGTGTTAGTTGACCAATTCTTTCTTGGTGACCGTGTGAGAATCCAAACTTTAGAGATTACTCAGCTGCTCGATTCACAAAGCAAACTCTCTGGGGAAGGTTTTATCGGCTTTACTCGACATTCTGCGGAACAATCTTTTCTAGAATTGCAATCTGAAAAGGTGTTAATGAGTTTTTCTTTCAATACGCAATCAATTGATCAGCAATGACGTTTTTGTTAGAGCAAGGAACTGTTGTTTATGTGAGCTAAATTACATATTATCTTAAGTAGATGAATGAAATTTAGACACACTTAGCTTTGTGTCTGCTTACTTTACAAATGGAGCTTGCGAATGATTAATAAACGTTTTTTTAAGACGAAAGATGAAGTTGAAGTGACTTTCGAGCTAGAAGCTCAAGAAGCTAATTCTGTATCAATCGTTGCTGACTTTCTGGATTGGAAAGCGACGCCAATGAAAAAACTGGCGAAAGGGAAGGTTTACAAGTTTAAAACTCGTCTTCCGAAAGATGGCGAGTTTCAATTTCGCTACTTAGTTGATGATCAACAATGGGTGAACGATGCGAATGCTGATCGTTATATCCCGAATGAATTTGGTGAAGATAATTGCTTGGTATCGACAGTTAACGTTTAATTGAAATAGCACGACTTAATTGAAATAGTATGAATTAATTAAAAAGCAGGAGCTAGATGTTTCTGCTTTTTAATGTCTAAATCGTTCGTTCATTAAATTTTTGAGTTGTGCCTATTTCATTAACGGTAACTCAATGACTTAGCCGAGATTGCGCAGATTCACATCATATTATGACAATGCAATGATGATTTATACGCCTGAAAAGCATATCCTGTGCTTTTATATCGTAGAAAGACCTGTTTACCGTGTATTCAAAAATATTTTCCTTTCCGTTTGCTGAGCTTTCACCTGTAAAAAAAGCAGCAATTTTAGGACTGCCACTTATTGCAGCGATTAGTGTTGCTTTGCAATATTCACAATCAAATCTGACGAAAACGATCGATCTTGATTTGCCAGACTCAACCGTTATTGAGTCAATTCTGTCACCTCCTTCTGCTACCGTTATTGAGCCACCGACGTTTGAATATCAAATTCAATCAGGCGATAACTTAAGTAGCATCTTCACTCAGCTTGGGTTTTCTTATAACTCGATGATGAGCGTGATGGAAACCGATTTGAACTTCCTTGCGTTAGACACGCTTCGTCCGGGTAATACATTACGTTTTTGGCGTGACGAAGCGACGGGCAACCTTTCAAAAATGGAACTTCAATTTAGTGTCGCGGACAAAGTGGTTTATCGACTGCTTGATGACGGCAGCTACGAATTCGAAGACATTTCTATTCCGGGTGAATGGAAGCAAAAGCCTTTAGTGGGCGATATCCATGGCAGTTTCTCGATGTCAGCGAACAAAGTTGGCCTGAACAGTATTGAGATTGACCATATTGTGACTCTTCTTAAAGATAAGCTGAATTTCAGCCGAGACTTACGTGCGGGTGATCAGTTTGAAGTGCTTCAAAAAGCGCAATTCGTTGATGGTGTTGCAACCGGGAAACGTGAAATCGAAGCGATCAAGATCATGAACCGTAACCGTGTTGTTTCAGCGTACTTACACACTGACGGACAATATTACGATGCCAATGGCGATAGCTTACAACGCGCTTTCCAACGTTACCCGGTGAGCCGTGGTTGGCGTCAAAGTTCTCAGTTTAATCCTAAGCGCTTACACCCTGTGACTGGGCGAGTCTCTCCGCATAACGGCACAGATTTCGCGACGCCAATTGGCACACCCGTTCAAGCAACAGGTGATGGTAAAGTGATCATGACTCGTAAGCACCCATATGCTGGTAACTATGTGGTGATTCAGCATGGCAGCACATACAAAACACGCTACCTACACTTGAGTAAGATCCTCGTTCGTAAAGGACAAACGGTATCTCGTGGTCAGCGTATTGGCTTATCCGGTAAAACGGGCCGAGTGACGGGGGCGCACTTACATTACGAATTGATCGAACGTGGTCGTCCTGTCAATGCAATGAAAGCGAATATTCCGATGGCCGATTCCGTACCTAAAAAGGAAAAAGCGACATTCGTAGCCGCTAGAGATGAAGCCGACAAGCTATTAAAGAAAGCTTTAGAAACACAATCGAATAATAGCTAATAGCTGACTGTATGCCGTCAAGGTAACCGTTAGCTAGATGGTTGCGAGTAATGATGTAGCCTTTAAAGCCGTGAGTGCAGAACTAAATACTTTAATGTTTAGTGATACGCTCGCGGCTTTTTGATTTTAGGTTGAGGTAGTGAACGGCGTTTAGGATAGAGGTTCTGAGTGAGTGACGTAGCTAACGATAGCTTCTGGTCGCATAGGTGGAGAGTAGAGGTATCCTTGAATTTTGTCACACCCCATTGCGTGCAGCTTTTCTAATTGCTCAAGCTTCTCAACGCCTTCCGCAACCAATGACACATTGAGTCTGTGTGCCAGTTGAACAATCAACCACACAACACTTTCGGATGTTGAGTTTGTCAGCAAGTTTCGAATAAAGGTGGCATCAATCTTAATACAATCGATAGGGTAGCTATGAATGTAATTTAAGCTTGAGTAACCAGTACCGAAATCATCTAGAGCGATCGTGAACCCTTGTCCCCTTAGAAAGTCGAGTGCTGACTTTGTTTCTTGAGTTGGAGATAACAGCACGGTTTCGGTTAGCTCAATGACAAACTCGTTTGCTTTAAAGTGATGCTGTTCAATCGTTCGAGTGAGATAGGAAATATAACGCTTAGAATCGGTAAGCTCGTGAGCGGAGCAGTTTATTCCAAGCTTAACTTTGTAGCCTAAGCCTCGCTCCAATGTTGTTTTAGCGCGGCATACCAATTCGATGATCCGTTCACCTAGTTCCACAATCAACCCCGATTCTTCCGCTACCTGAATGAACTCCACTGGCGAGATGTCGCCATGTCTTGTGGTTTTCCAACGAGTTAACACCTCGAAGTAATCCCATCGTGTATCAATGTGATCAACGATTGGTTGTACAACCACGTACATTCCATTGTCATTAGGTGCCTGACTGTCTGATATGGTGCTATCAAGCTCACTTCGTAAGGCGGCGATTAACTCGGCTTTCCTTTGGTAACGAACCCTTAGGTGAGTGTCGTAACATTGAATATGAGTATCTTGACTATGCTGGCACTCTTTTAGCGCCAAACTGGTGTTGAAGATGATTTGCTCTACGTCTTTATTGTCTCCATCTGACCGGGCAATGCCGATGCTGACGTCGAAATCGATTTTGATATCAATACTAGTGTAACCTTGCTTTATCTTATCCAGAATTTGTTCGCAAACCGCTATTGGGTCTGAATGATAGGTAATGAATGCGAACTCATTGCCAGCCGTCCGGAACGTCAGGTTGTTGTCGGGCAAGGTTCGGCGCAAGGTCTCTGCAACGAACTGAAGTACCTTATCGCCAATATAATTACCGTGCATATCATTGATGGCTTTGAAGCTATTGATGTCGAGCAGAGCGAGCGTGAAGGGAGTGACACTCTGCTGAGTGATCGATTCCAAGGTGTCTGATAAGCAGCTACGGTTTAATAGCCCAGTTAGACTATCGTGTGATACTTCGTAGCTGAGTTGATTAACCAGTTGCTCAGAACGGTCGTTGAACCACATTTCACGCAAGGTGTGAATGACGATATCTGCGAACAACTGGTGGTGTTTTATCACGTCTTGTTGTTGATCTGTACTCATAGGCGAACTAAAGGTTGAGAAAAGCACACCCATGACTTCGCCACTTTGACTGCGTGCTGGGATAGCGATTGAGTTCTGTGAGGTGATTTCTTGCCTAAATGCTGATGTTGGGAGTGACTGAACGATATACTGAGCAAATGAGCAATCTGGGTGTTTTTGATTAACGGCTTGTTGGTATATGTGACCATGGCGTGCGTTTATTTTGTCATGCAGTACATGGTCAGAATGGGCAATTACCAAAGGAACCATTTGATCGGGAAAGTGCTTTTTCTCAATGATACTGGTGTATTGAGTACCGAAGGTTTGATGCAAAGTAAGCACGGCAGACTCTAAAAGGTCGATACCTTCCAATTTGAGTAAGCGCCCAATGTGCTCTGTGTCTATCATGCTATTGCGTGTATGTTGAGTCATAGTCACCATCCGTAGCCAACCAGAATCGTGTGTAAGCTGTATGTGTATGATCTTGTGTATACGATCTTGTAGCTGCACTGTCTTAAATATTAACAATGCAACTTGCATTAATAATCTTGATATGCGTCTAGTTTATTATTGGTCGTGTTGTGTGATTTTTCAAATTTAGTGCGATATATTTCACAAAACTTGACTATTTCTTTCTTTGTCTAGCCTATCTTTTAGGTGGTCTAAAAATAGCTTGGTTCGTGTATGCGAGTAGTCAAGCTTAGGGTAGTACGCGTAAACCATCACTTCGTCGGCTGTTATATTTGGTAATACTGGAACCAGTGTCCCTTGTTTAAGATCCTCTTTGATCATTGCTTTGATGGTTAACAGTACGCCCATTCCTCGCTTCGCGGCATGAAACAAAGCCTCAGGATTGGTGGTCGCAAAGTTACCGTTCAAAGTGATGCGTTGTCCTTTAGTTAGCGTGACTTCACGAATAGGACGCTCTCCCCATATTAAGGAGTTGTGTTGTTCTAAATCTTGCTCGTTGATGGGATAACCATGTTTAGCCAAGTAACTGGGAGCGGCATAAAAGCTGGCTTTGTGTTCAAACAGTGGTGTTTTCTTGAAGCTTAACGAGTTGAGTTGTTCCAGTTCACGACTGATCACCAGGTCCAAGCCAAGCTCAGGTAATTGACCTGGCGTGGTGGTGATAAGCTGTACTTTAATGTCTGGATACTTTTCTAAGAAGTCGTCCATGTATTGCACGAGAAACTTAGAACCAACAGCAATGGTTGCGCCAATCTTTAGCAGGCCCGCAGGCGTTTGGTTAACCGATCGAGTTTCATCAATAATCGATTGCCAATTATCGAGCTGATCCTTGGCTCGCAGATAAAAGAGAGCTCCCGCTTCGGTTTGGCTGATTGAGCGCGTGGTGCGCTTTAATAGTTGAGTGCCGATACGTTCTTCTAACCAGTTCACTCTTTTGCTGATCGCTGAGCTGGTGGTATTGAGTTTACGTGCTGCGCCATTGAAGCTGCCTTCTTCCACCACTTTTACATAACTTTTTACGTTAAGAATCCAATCCATATTATTTCCTGTTGGGACTTAATTAAATTCCAATTTAGCTAATTATCAATTATTGGTTTTGAATGTAAACTCATCTGATGAACAAATAACAAACGAATAGGGAATTTTTTGAGCCAATCGACCTTTAAAAAAACACCGCTACTCTTAGCCATGATGATCATTGCTACAGGACAGGTGGGGGTGAGTATCTATTTACCATCATTGCCGCTAATTGCTTCAGACTTAAGTGTGACTCAGGTAGATGTACAGCTGCTCGTTACGCTGTTTCTTGTGGGTTTTGGCTTGTCTCAGCTATTTTATGGGCCGATGTCCGATGCCGTGGGGAGAAGACCTATCTTCTTGTTAGGTCAGGGTGTTTATTTGATTGGTACTGTTGTTTGTGTTGTTTTTTCCGACAACATGACGGCGTTAGAGGTTGGTCGCTTGTTGCAAGGTCTAGGGGCGGGTAGTGCCTCGGTTCTTGGGCGAAGTGTGCTGCGCGACAGCTATGATGGCCTTCAACTGACCAAAGCACTGTCTTATATTTCGGTCACCGCTTCGATCATGCCGATTATTGCGCCCGTGTTTGGTGGTTGGATCTCATTCCACCTCGGTTGGCAGGCGGTGTTCCTGTTTGTTCTTGTGTATTTACTGGCGATATTCACTCTCGGCTACTTTGTTCTTCATGAAACTTTACCATACGGAAAGAGCCGCTTTGAAGTCAGTCAAGTGGTCAAGAACTACGGCCGTTTGTTGACGAATCGCCAAGTGTTGACCAGTGCCAGTTATAATTGGATGAGTTACATGGCGAGTTTGGTGTCGCTATCACTGTTTCCATTCTTAATGCAAGAGCAATTGGGGCTGACAGCCGCTGAATACGGATCGTTGATGATAGTCCCTTCGGCTGGCTTACTGATTGGTAGCGTGGCTTTGAACTTGCTCAATCGTAGGTTTAGTACACCACAATTGATGAGTCTTGCGATTTTGATCATTTTAGCTTCAGGGACTTGGTTACTTACTCATGAGTTATCCATCTTTAACTTAGTGTGGGCATTTACGTGGTTAGCTATCGCTCAAGGTATCTCCTTCCCTCTATCGATCAGTATGCTATTAGAACCTCATAAGAAGAAAGCGGGCGCGGTGTCGGCACTGTCAGGTTCAATTCAGATGTGTTTGGCGGGCTTACTTGGTGGATATCTAGTCGAGAGTTGGGTGACGACTCACCTACAGCTCGGCGTGTTTTATCTGATTATTGGCGCTTGTATGGCTACAGTACTTTGGTCTTCAACGAGAATGAATAAGAAAGCCACAGCTACCGAAGTTGAGTACAGTTAAGCAGCTGAAGTACAGACCAGTTAAACAGCTAGCTCGCTATAGTTCAGCATACAGTCGTTAATACGTTGTATTTGTATGGATGGTTTTCTACAATACCAGCGTCCATTTAATAGGTAATAAACATGCAGCAAAATGAATTTGAAGTACTGGTAAAAGCTATCTGCGCACTAGATGGCTTGCCTCAAGCACTTGAGTTATTGAAATCCAATGAGGATACAGAAGTCGCTGAGGCTGCTGGATCACTAACAGGTCAATTTGCGCTAGCTGAAGTTGAAGGCGAAAAGCGTATTTACCACGTGACGCTTCAAGAAAATGAACAAGGCGAAGAGCAAGAGTACATCGAACATGTGATGAATGAAGGCGATGACTTAATCAAATTTGCAGCTTGGTTCTTTGAAACTATGTTCGAATTAAAGCAAAAAGACACATACCAAATTGCAGGTAAAACTTACAGACAGCCAAAGCGTAGCTAGTTTTCTTAACTGTTTGTTTTCTAAGTTATTTCTTCATGTTGGTTGATTTCTAAGCAATTAGGTTTCTAAAAAACTATTTTTAAAGCAGCTCTCTTGAGCTGCTTTTTTATGGATGTTTAAATGAAAATTTGAATTGTAACTTACTGGTGACATTACACTAAAAGTGTGATTTAGATCTTGTTTTTGGGCGCTTTAAGTGTAGAATCCGCGCATAAGAAAATCGATTATGTGCGGAGATAAGCATGAATTACGAACTAGGCCACGCATACCTTGGTCAAATGGTAGCAAAAAACATGATGCACGAAGCATTGTATGGCAAGCCAAAGCCCAAAAAAGCATCATTCATTAAGCGAATGATGAAGAAAATGGCGAAATAAGCATTTTCAAAAACGGATTTTAAAAAGGCCTTAAACTTACTGGTGTCCAACTATTGGGGCTAGTTCAGTTTAAGGCCTTTTGCGTTTTAGCGATTAATGAAGGTCATCGCTCGTTTTGTTGTGGATGGACACAAAAAACACTGATTAATTCACGATCGGATTTGTAACTCTGTGTGAGTTTAGCCTGCCGATTGGTTGGACAGGTCGACAACGTTATTTGGAATGGTATCTAAACCATTTTCTTTCATCCATGCTTCTAAGTTGTCTGCTCCACCGATGTATTTACCATCGAGCCAGATCTGAGGAACGGTTACTGGTGTTTTCTCACCAATGTGCGCTTTGACCTCTGGAATCATACGATACAAAGCTGCGCTGTCTTTTACGACATCGTGGTATTGGTATTCAACACCCGCTTCATCAAGCATTTTCTTGGCCTTAACGCAGAATGGGCAGGTCGCTTTACCATAAACGATGTTGCCTTTTAGGCTGTCGCGTTTGGTCCACTCTTTAATCACAGATTGAACTAACACACCGCGGTTAAGCGCTTCGCCTTGGCTTACAACCTTGCCTTCAACAACAAGGATTGGAGCATGCCAAGAACCCAGTTTTAGCGGCTCCCACCAGTGAGACAACCAATCTTTCACTTCCAGTTCGACATCGACACCTGATAATTCATTCTCAAAAGTATCCTTAAGAATGTCTTTGGTAAGGGTACATTCCCCACATGGGATATTAACTTTAAATGGACCCCAGCTGCCTGCCCAACGGTATAGTGTAATCTTGACTGGTTTCTTCATGCTTACGGCCTCGTTTGAATTCTCTTATCCATATAGAACGGACAGTCGAACTATTTATTTCATCGATCCTAAACTTTCTTTATTTTCGCCGGTTTTTTCGTTTCCCAATGGGTAATAAATGCAACTGACGCAATAATAATAGCAGCCCCTAGCCATAAACGACCCGGTGGAACCCAACTAAATACAATCCAACCCGCTAGAACATTTAACGGTAATTTCGCGTGGTCAAAAGGTTGCACAAACGAAGCATCAGCAACTGAGTAGGCTTTTACAATTGCCCATTGAGCGAGTGCCGTCATAACACCGATAACAATCAAGATAGCCCAAATTGTACCGCCGCTTGGAGTCTGCCAATCTGGCGCGGCAAGCAGGATGTTAAATGGTGTGATCAATAGCAGCAAGTACACCACCATGGTTGAAGGACTGTCTTGCGAAGAGAGTTTTTTCACCATGAGTGAGTAGCATGCCCAGAAGAAAGCCGCGCCAACCGGTAACAGTGTTGCCCAGTTAAAGTCTTCTGCCCACGGCTCTAGAATCACCATCGCACCAGCGAAGCCGGCTAAGGTCGCGCCCCAGCGAGCAGCCCCAACTTTCTCTTTGAGGAAAAGTCCTGAGCCTATGGTTGCAAACAATGGCGACGTCATGAGAAGGGCAATGCCTTGCCAAATAGGTACTGGGTAAGCCAATGCCCATATCCAAAGTTGAATACCAATAACAGACAAGAAGACACGGAATACGTGCAACTTTAGGTTGTCGGTTTTTAGCGCGCGGCGAATGCCCAGCGTTTTCAGATAAGGAAGAATAGCGAACAACGCGATGGCGTATTGAATGACGGCAACGGTGGTAGAAGTAAGTCCGAAATGAATGCTAGCGACTTGAGTTAGGCTATTAATAACGGCAAAGGCTAGGCCTGCGGTTAGCATCCAGCTAGCGCCTTGGATCGGATGGTGTTGTGACATGATGCTTCTAATTATTTGATGTGGTTCACCTATGATACGGATTTAGCACCACTTAACCAGAAAAAGCATTGATGAAGTTGGTCAGAATATTTGAATATGAAAAAGGTTGAGCAACCGCCCAACCTTTCTAGTCTCTATCTAAAGTCGATTTAGATTAGAAATCGTAGCGGACACCTAGGCGAAGTGTGTCTTCACCAGCTGTCACGATACCTTTTGCATTTTTAACTTCGTCTAAACCGTTAACGTAGTAAGAAAGGTATGTGCGGAAATTGCTGTTTAGTTTGTAGTAACCAGCTAATTCAATACCGTCGACAGCGTCTACTTTTGCTCCGCTGTTGATTTCATCTTCTTGGTAAGTATATACGACTGCAGCAGATACTTGCTTGGTGAATTTGTATTGCGCTGCAAATTCCATAGCAGTGAATGACTTAGCATCGGTACCTGTCGCTTTATCATCTAGGTCGCCTGTTGAATAAGTTGCAGCTAAGTACAGGTTGTCTAGAGAATACGCTAGGCCGGCAAGGATTTGGTCTGCGCTACCTTTATTTTCCCCTAGGTCTTCACCTGAGTAGGCTAGGCCAAGATCTAAGCCCATTGGCAGTGAGTAAACACCAGAAATGCCGTAGCCGTCAGAGTCTTTTTTGCTGTTGGTTTGGTAAGTGGCTTCTAGTTGCAGGGCATCAAAGCCGCCACGGTATGCAAACACACCATCTTCTTTATCAGAAGCTGCACCGAATGCTTGCTGCACACCAGAAAACTCAGTGATATCTGTAAAGTCAGATACGATAACTGAAGCCATATCTTGGCGACCGACAGAAACGGCTTGGCCGTCAAAATCAACACCTGCGTACATGTAACGGTTTTCAAACTTATCAGAACCTGTGTCTTGCTCTGCTTCGTAGAAACCGAATGCCGTTGCAGTATCTGTAAGTTCTGTTTTACCACCAAGGTTTAAACGGAAACGAGTTTTATCTTTCATTGAACCTTCAACTTCAGCACCACCAGAACCAATGAAATCACCACGGAATTCTGCACGACCGCCAATTTTAAGTTCTGTACCATCAGAGCTGTAAACCGTTGCTGCTAACGATGAACCTGAAACTAGTGCCGCTACCACTGCAGAAGCTAGAACTGCCTTTTTCATAATCACTTACCTTGTATTTTAAAATCCGTGAGCAATGCGCTCTCCGTTTCGATATGAAACTAATCTAGAGCAGCTAAATTAAGCTTTCATTTCTGTAAAATTACATTTTCGTGAATAGGGAACTTTTTAAGTGTTGATTTTATTGCACTTTTATTTCAGGAACCTGAGTGGTTTGTGAATGGGTATACCACTCGTATTTCCTTATTCGGTTACTTTTTCAAGTTTCTATTTGGGTGAGGTGATAATGATATGGGTGAACCTTATGGTGAGGTTAGAGCTTCTTCATCTTATTAACTGTTTGTACTGATTAAGATATCCTCTATGATGCCAAAACTTAGAAAAGAATAAATTTTGCTCAACAAGATGGAGACGTTGGATGAAAACAGAGTACTTAGGCGATGTTTTACAAGGTAGGCAGGTTATTGGCGCCTTAAATGTTGAAGACTTACCGATTGGAGAGCATCAGTTTTGGTTTCAAGTAACCAGTGATGGGTTAGGGCAACCTAAAAACATGCCGGTTTCTGTTTTCAAAGGCAGTCAAGACGGCCCGAAGTTGCTGATCACTGCCGGGATTCATGGTGATGAGCTAAACGGTGTGTTGGCTGCTCAGCAAATTATCCGAGATTTAGTAGGCAACACATTAAAAGGCACGGTGACAGTTGTACCAACTGTGAATTTGTCTGGCTTGCTTAACCACAGCCGCGATTTTATCTCTTCGGATCCGGGCTCTTGCCCTGCCAACCTTAATCGACTCTTTCCGGGGGATGCACACGGCTTAGCCGCGGAGCGATTCGTCGCATCTCTGTGGGATCGCTTACTCAAACACAACGCGACATTTGCTGTTGATCTACATACCCAAACTCGTGGTGCGGTGTATCCACTTTATGTGTTTGCTGATTACCGAGTAGAGCAATGTTTGGAGATGGCGAGGTTAATGCAGCCCGATTGTGTTCTTAATGATCCCGGCGATCCGGGTATTCTTGAAACGGTCTGGAATCGAAGTGGAATTCCGAGCATTACAGTGGAAGTCGGGATGGGGAAATTTACTCAACCTGACATGATTCAACGAGCCGTAGATGGTGTTTTTAATATTCTTTCTTACTACGAGATGCTTGATGCTGAAGGTTTACGAGACAAAAAGCCACTGCCAAGTATAGATTGGATAGAGGGCAATAATGTGGTGTCTATCCGCGCTGATATTGGTGGATTTGTGTTGCCTCATGTCGAGCTTTTACAAAGCGTAGAGCAAGATGATCTTTTGGCGATTCAATACGACGCTTTTGGTAACGAATGTCGTCGTTATCATGCGCCGTCTGCCGGACGTGTACTTAGCTATAACGTGGATGCATTAAGGGAGCCGGGGGCGCTTGTCTGTCGACTATTGAGTTGAGATGCTTTTAGGTGAGAAGCTCTGTAGTTGGTAAGTTCTGAGTTGAAAAGCTCTTCGGCGGGCATCTCTTTGTTAATCTGGTGCATCGTCATTTGAAACGTGTAAAAAAAAGACCGAGCAGGGCTCGGTCTGATAGCTTTTCTCTGGAGTAACAGCTTTTAGCGTAACTAGTATCGCTTTAAGATCTCGATGATCTCTTGCTCTGTTTCCGCTGCGATAATGGCATCAATGTCATCATCATTTTGGAACAACTCTGATAGCGCCATAATAGTATGGATATGGCTATCTGAGTCCATCGCTGCCAGAGTGATTGAAAGGTAAACGTCACCGTTGTCTTCCGACTCTAAATCAACACCCTTTTTGAATACTGTCACCTGCAGTGATGCTTCGTTCACACCATCTTCAGGACGAGCATGAGGCATCGCAATCTTTGGTGCTAGAACATAGTACGCGCCGATGTCTTTGTGCTTTTGCTTGATAGCTTCAACATAGCTTGCTTCAATTTTCTTGCTTGCTAACAGTGTTGAACAGGTTAAATCAATCGCAGCATCAACCGTTAGGTTCTCTTCAGAGTTGATGATAACGCCTTGGTTACCGATTAAATCGAATAGGCTCATGAAACAATCCATCCTAGAATCAGACCAACAACACCGAAGTCGAAGTCAGCAAATGTTGTTGCTTCAAGCCCAAGACCACCCAGTACTGGAAGTAGTAGCATTGGTAGGAAAGAGATACACAGACCTTGCGTGAATGAACCTAGAATTGCACCACGTAGACCGCCAGTCGCGTTACCGTAAACACCTGCCGCACCACCTACGAAGAAGTGTGGAACCACACCCGCTACAATGATTGTCCAACCAAGTGCACCTTGAACTGCCATTGCTAGTAGGCCAGCCGCGAAAGAACAAAGGAAACCGATTAGTACCGCGTTTGGTGCTACTGGGAATACCATAGGGCAGTCTAGAGCAGGTTTTGCTCCTGGTACTAGTTTGTCAGAGATACCTTTAAATGCAGGAACGATTTCAGCAATTAGCATCTTCACACCTTGTAATACGATGTAAACACCACCAGCAAAGATTAGAGATTGCATGAAGGTAAATACAACCCAGTTTTGACCGCTTGATACTGTTTCTACAAACTCGCCGCCCGCAATAATAGACGCAAGCATGAAGAAGATAGCCATTGTTGTTGCTACGGCTACTGGCGTATCACGCAGGAACATTAAGCTTTTAGGAACTTGGATGTCTTCTGTTGATTTTGATGTGTCACCGAATTTGCTACCAATGAAGCCAGACACGATGTAAGACAGTGTCGAGAAGTGACCAATAGCCAGTTGATCAGTACCCATCACTTTTTCAGTGTACTTTTGGCCTAGCGCTGGCATCACAACCATTAATGTACCCACAATGATAGAGCCGATTGCGACTAGAACTGTGCCTTCAATGTTTGCTGTAGACAGAATTACCGCTACTAGCATAGACATGAACATTGTGTGGTGACCCGTTAAGAAAATATATTTTAAAGGAGTAATACGAGCCAATAAAATATTCACAACGAATGCGAAGAACATAATTAGAGCCATTTCATAACCGAATGCTTCTTGTGCTAATGCAACAATTGCTTCGTTATTTGGAATAACACCACTTACGCCGAATGCTTCAGTAAATACAACTGAGAAGTTATTTAGTGCGCCAACAAGAGCGCCAGCACCAAAACCTAAAATTAGGAAACCCATTACGGTTTTAATTGTGCCTTTTAGAATGGTGGAAATATCAGCTTTCTGTGCAACAAGGCCAATGAAAGCAATTAAGCCTACCATGATTGCTGGCTCTTTTAATAAGCCGAGCATGAATTCGAAAAAGTTCTGCATAATTTTGACCTTACATGAAAGTTTTTAGTTGTTCTTCGATTGATGCTTTGTCAAAAATATTTTTAAGGCTGATTATGTTCTCTTTTCCGCCTTCTTTCAGTTGGTTTGCAACGTCTGTTGCTGCTACCCAAATATCCGCGTTGCTTGATGCAGCTGATGACAGATCTTCGTGATCAACTTCCGCTTCGAAACCGATTTTTTTAGCCACTTCTTTCACTGCCATTTCCATCATTAGTGAAGTACCAAGGCCGTTACCGCAAACTACAAGAATCTTTTTCATAATATTTGTCTCAATTGGATTTTAGGGGTTGAGAAACTGCGTTCTCTTATTGTGTGGGAGCATAGTAATGGAAATATTGAGATTTCAATAAGATCTCCATCACAAAGCTAAAATGAGATTGTGACGGAGGTCTCGCTTGTGTGTGGTAAAGATCCAGAGTGAGACTTTGATCAAATTTAACTTTTCACACGAATATGCAACGTATCTATTGAGAAAGGTTGGGGGGGAATGTATTTATCTATTGGAATGTAAATATATAGAGGGTCTGTTGAAGAAAATAGAGAATTAATCGTATCGACCGTAGTCGGTAAGCATTTTCTTAAGCATGCTATTAACGTCTTTGGTCTTTTTATTTCTTTTAGTTAGTTGGCTAAGAGAAGTCGGTTTTGGCGAGGTAACATTTTCACCATCTATTTCTTCGGTTTTATCTTTCATTTTCTGTACGGCAGGCAATAACATTCTAATTTCTTCATTATTGATATTGGTCAGAACCACAATATTTTCAGATTCAACTTGGGTAATCGTTAATATTCCATGCTTAACGGATTCAACCTTTTCACCAATCATAATTGATTCAGGTGCGACAGAGCGATCGGTTAACTGACCTGTACGTAATTTCGCCGCACTGATAGCGCGGATATTTCCGGTGTTTTCAAACGCGACAATAACGGTATAGGTATTATAATACTCAACTACTGTCACATAGCCGTGTCTATTTGTTTTGAATCTAGCTCCATTGTTCATGTCGTGCGGAGCTTCCATTTTCTTCACGTGTTTCCTCTCTTAGTCTCAATGGCTGTTATATCTGATCAGCTCTTCTCGTTTTATAGATAATGAATGGGGGGAGATAATGCAAAGTATATACGCATCTAAACTTAAGATGAATCTTGAAGTCATAGTAAATGAGGGAGAACACAGAAAAGTGGTAATAATCACACAGAATTAACCGAGAGGTTACGCTCATACGCTTAAGGACTTAACATTCCAAATTCAACCTTATACAGATTGTTTACAGTTTTTGAAGAACGAAAATGACGATAAACACTGCGTTTTGTTTAATCCTTGACCGCGCGATCGTTTGCGTTGAAAAATGTGATGAAAGTCTCACTTAACTGTTTATACTTCTTTTCCGGTTTTAAGCCGGTGCTTAGCCAATACAAGCCGTCACATGGATATGTGAATGACCCCACGGACCGGACCAGCTACGTTCCACTGCTTGTATAAGGTGATTTTTACATGAACAACTCGTTGTTACATTCGCTAACCCTGTTAGCTCCTTCATCGCGTAGCGTTTTGCTTGCGGTTCTTTGTCCTATTCCTTTGATGTCATTCGTTTGGCTCATGTTCACTCTTTAAGGATTACTAGGACACATTATGAATATTCTATTTGGTTTTGTCGGTGTTCTTGCACTGATTGCTTGTGCGTACCTGCTATCTGAAAGTCGTTCTTCGATTAACTGGAAAACAGTCTCTCGTGCACTATTACTTCAAATCGGCTTCGCTGCTTTGGTGTTGTATTTCCCTTGGGGCCAATTGGCGCTAACAAGCCTAAGTAATGGCGTTTCTAGCCTGCTTGGTTTTGCAGACGCTGGTATCGCATTCCTTTTCGGCGACCTTGCAACTGAAGGTTTCATTTTCGCGATACGCGTACTTCCAATCATTATCTTCTTCAGTGCTCTGATTTCTGCACTTTACTACCTCGGTATCATGCAAAAAGTGATTCAAATCTTGGGCGGAGCGGTGCAAAAACTGCTGGGCACCAGCAAAGCTGAATCCTTGGTAGCGACAGGTAATATCTTCCTTTCTCAGGGTGAGTCTCCTCTTCTTATTCGTCCGTTTTTAAAGTCTATGACTCGTTCGGAACTGTTTGCTTTAATGGCAGGTGGTATGGCGTCGGTAGCGGGCAGTGTACTTGGTGGTTATGCTGGTTTAGGTGTTGAACTTAAATACCTTATCGCAGCAAGCTTCATGGCAGCTCCGGGTAGTCTGTTAATGGCGAAGATCATCGTTCCTGAGCGCAGTACACCAAGTGACTACGACCATATCGAACTCGATAAAGCTGACCAAAGCAACGTGATCGATGCACTGGCAAGCGGCGCGATGAACGGTATGAAAGTCGCGGTGGCTGTCGGTACTATGTTGATTGCATTCGTGAGTGTAATTGCGATGGTGAACACTGGCCTAGAAAGCTTAGGTGAGACGTTCGGTTTTGCCGGTATTACGCTGCAAGCTATCTTTGGTTACCTGTTCTCACCACTAGCATGGCTGATCGGTATCCCAAGTGATGAAGTATTGATGGCGGGTTCTTACATTGGTCAGAAGATCGTAATGAACGAGTTTGTTGCTTTCATCGACTTCGTTGAGAACAAAGCGCTGTTATCTGAACATAGCCAAGTCATCGTCACTTTTGCTCTATGTGGTTTTGCTAACATTGGTTCTATTGCTATTCAGCTGGGTTCAATCGGTGTTATGGCACCAGAGCGTCGTGCTGAAGTGGCAAACTTAGGCTTGAAAGCAGTCGCTGCTGGTACGCTAGCAAACCTAATGAGTGCGTGTTTAGCGGGTATCTTCATCCTGCTTTAAGCGAGATTGAGTTCAAGCGCCTAAATTTAGTTCAAGCGCCTAAATTCAGTTGAAGCGGGCACCTTTCTTGCGGATTTAACGTGAGAAGGGTGTCCGCTTTTTTGTGCCTGCTCGTTAAGTTGATTCAGATTTTGAACCACCACTTTTATTGCTATGCGGTGTATAAGGCTCACTCGGAAGAGTAATAGAGCAAGCCTGTTTTATCCGATATACTTGAATATCATTAGGTTGCGATTAATAGCATTCGGCTTCAATTAAGAAAATCCGGTTTCTATTAAGAACACTCGGTTCCGAATAAGAATATTCCGTTCCGACTAAGAATACGGCAACCAAGCTCAAATTTATCAAGGGTCTCTCTATGAACATGCGCGTTCTCATCGGTCTTATTGCTACCTTCATTGGCTTGTTTGCGATGGTTTATCTTATTGCTGGTGGTACTCAGTTTCCTATCTATCAGTGGCCGCAAGAAGCGTATCTCGGTTTAGTGTTTAGCGTAGTATGGGGCACTGGCGTTGCTGCATCGGTGGCTTATGTCTTCTCAGCTTTGGTGTTTGTGACTGTCGCCGTGGTTTGCTATGCGATCGGTTATAAAATCGGTGGGCTCTTTTCTTCAAATTCCGACGTCTAAGTTTAATGAGGCGTACTTATGTTCATTGAAGTGAGATTTGTTTGAATGCACTGGCTCGATCGTTGGAAAGTGTATCGCTATCATCGCAAACAGGCTAACCGAGCGAATGGCGATAAGGCTAAAGCTTTAGGGTGGACCAGCGAAGAGAGCCAATTATGTCGCTTTGAAGTGATTGCTCGTTCGGCTGACTTTGAAAAGAAGAGTATTTTAGATTTGGGTTGTGGCTATGGCGAGCTGTTTGAGTTGCTCGCCAGCATCTATCGCATTCAATCTTACACCGGCGTTGACCAACACGCAGGCTTTTTAAAGAAGGCGAAACAGAGCTATACAGAAGATCGTTGTCGGTTTTTGTCGGGTGATATGAGCCAAATGAGCCTTGAGGTACACGATGTAGTTATAGCCAGTGGCTCATTGAATTACATCTCTCGCGACTCGGATTATCTGACTAACATGATTACTCGTATGTTTGGACTAGCGAATCAGACGGTGATTTTTAATCTGCTCAATTCAAGCCAATATCCTTCACGCAATACCTTGATGAGTTATCACCCTCAAGGCGTATATCGATTTTGTAAAACACTCTGTGACGATGTCTCCTTGATAGAAGGATACGCAGAAGGGGATTTCACGATAGTGATGAACAAAGCCGTATCCTGAGCCTGAATCAAGTGTTGGTGTGGTAAGAGTTAAAAATGCCGCAGACCTTGAGAGGTTTGCGGCTTTTTGGGTTCTAAAATCAACTTAAGTATTACTGCTAGTGCTTCAGCGGTTGATTTTCAACTAGTCCGTAAGGGATGTTAGTAAACACTTTAGGGTTACCTTCATAAGTTGGTGCTTCGTTCACTTGCTGCCAATCGAGTAGCATGATAGCGAGTACGTTGCGGTGCTCTCCATATTTGAGATCAAAATCACCGGTGACCGAAGGGATCATGCCTTTTGTCTTATCGATAGATGCCTGGATTGCGAGCCTAGTTTTCTCTACAACCGAGTCACTCTCTAGACCGGCTAATAAGAAAGTCAACCCAACCTCAGCAATCACATCCTCTTTAGCTCGTAACAGGATCGTATCGATGTTTTCTCTGAAGTAATCGTAGATCCATTGGTGTTCTTGCTCGCTTACTTGGTGCTGGTAATACTCAGAATCTCCAAAAATCACATGTGTCATACCATAGATTTTATTGCCGTATTGCTGGCTTGAAAGCTTCTTGTCTTTATCGTCTGGGTAGGCTTTTTTGAAGGTATCGACAAATTCATCAACGACATCTTGTTCACCCAATTGGCGTAGCCAGTAAACTTGATTAGCGAGTTGGGCTGCCCACGCTTTCACCATATCTTCATTGGTCACGTATCGTGAAAAGTCATAACGACGAATGATTTCACGCAGTTTGGCATCGTTCTTGTGTTCTAAACCGTACTCATTGGCGCGCGCCATAGAGCCGAGAAGGTCAACACCAAGATATAGATATTCTGGCATGTGCTTGGTGATGTTGTAGCGTCGAACACTACGTTCATCGCTGTCGCCAACATAGGAAGCAACACGCTTTTCTGAGTACAGTACGATTTGTTCCATGGTGTGAACATCATTCGACAGGCGGCTGAGCTTACTTGCTACACGTGCCATGTCACTCCATACCGCGGCAGAATATTTGTCGTCTAATGTTTGTCGATACATACGCAAACCATAGTGACCTTCTTTGAATGCAGGCAGAGTGTAAAGTTGGCTTTCGTAGGTTGTGCGAATCAGATCGGCGGATTGTTTAAAAGATTGCTCTTGAGAGTCGAGAACACCAGCTTGTGATTGAACATTTGGTACGATTGTTGCTTGTATGTTAACAGGCTCTTGTATAGTAACAGTCTGTTGTGTGTCAAAAGCCGTTAGCGTATCTGAAGTAGCTTGTGCGTGAACCGCAACCGCAACTGAGATTGATAACAATGTGCACAGAGTTAGCGTTTTTAGCTTCATGTTCGTAAGGTACCAAGCTGATTAATTGTGAATATAAAATAACACTCATGAATCTTTCAATGTAAGGTTTTGGTCAATACATTGTAATCTTTAATAAGATTGATTCGATATTTGGTTCAGTAATCAATGTGTCTAATGGACTTTAAGTGATGAATGACTCAATAATGAAATGAGCACTAGGCTAAGTGTATGTATTTAAATAGCTTAACGGCATACTTAAAGAGTTAGTCTGATATGAGCAAATTTAAGAACAAAAAGGTTTAGGGGGTCTGAATGCCAAGTGGTTCTAGCAAGCAATGGCCTGCCAAATTATTATCTTTACTGTTTTTTTTAGTGGTAATGAGTGCTATCGAATTTTTTCACTCTAAAGAGTTATCCTACCTGAAAGATGAATCCTACTCTGAGGCAAAAAAGCAGCTATCGATCATTCGTTCTCGAATCGAAGCCGCGATCGTGTCAGATATGTATATCCTCAATAATTTTTCGACCTTAGTGACCATAAACCCTGATGGTGAGGTGAAAAATTGGGACAAGATTGCTGAAAGTATTATTAAAGATGGTTTCCATATTCGTCTTATTGGGCTAGCCAAAGACGACATTCTAAACTTTGTTTACCCTATGGAAGGCAATGAGCAGATTCTCGGTATTAATTATCGTGATTATCCAGACCAATGGGAGTCTGTTGAGATAGCCCGTAATCTTGGCAACACCTTTATTGCTGGTCCTTTTGAGCTGTTTCAAGGTGGCCAAGCTATCATTACGCGAACTCCGATCTTTCGAGACCCGCCTTTTAACGAAGACTATTGGGGTGTATCCAGTGCCGTTATTAGTTTAGATGAGCTGTTTGAAGATGTCGGAATTGGGATGCTCGAAAACAAGTATAAACTCGCGATTCGCGGTGCAAACAGTTCGGGTAAAGATGGCGCGGTCTTTTATGGCTCTCAGGACGTATTTGATAATGCTTTTGTGACTGAACAGGTGAGCTTTCCATACGGTGGTTGGTACCTTGCTCTCTCTGGTAATGAGCATGTGTTGATGGATGTGCAGTGGTATCGAATTCAAGCAGTAAGGTTGGTGGGTTACACCATAATGTTAGTGCTGGCGTTTGCCTTCTTTACTATTTATCGCCTGTACCGAATTGCAGATAGTCGCTCTATGCATGATGAACTCACCATGCTACCTAATCGTCGATACTTTATGTACAGCCTAAAGCAGGCGTTCAAAGTCACCCAAAAGCAGAGAGCAAGAACCTTTGCTGTGGTAAATATCGATCTGGATGGCTTTAAAGCGATCAATGACACTTTTGGTCATGCGGCTGGCGATCAAGTGCTTATTGAGTGTGCTAATCGCATTAAGAGTGAGTTACGTGGTTCAGATATCGTTGCGAGAATCGGTGGTGATGAGTTCTTAGTTTTGTTACCACGCATCATTGATGATCAACATGTCTCTTCGATTGTAGCTAAACTTCGAAGAGCGATATGTAGCACACCTGTTGTTTATGATACGCACTCGATTTATCTTCGAATTAGCGTTGGTTGGGTAATTCACAACAATAACTACAGTGGTGTCGATGCACTACTCAAAGCGGCTGATGAAAAAATGTACGAACAGAAACGACAAATTTTATAGGTTGGATTGGATCTGCTATTAGAATTTAGTTGCTGAATGTGGGGAAAAGCCTCAGAATACCGCGCTTTGCTCCTTATCAATCCTATTGATGAGCGAAAGCTGTAGCAACGACTTATTTCTGCGCGTTGCTCATACTAAATGTTATTCAACTGAGAAAATAATCTATGAGTTTTACCTCCCTTGGCCTTTCTGAACCGATCCTTAAAGCTATTGAAGCACAAGGTTACGATAAGCCATCACCAATCCAAGAGAAAGCCGTACCAGCTGTCCTAACGGGCAAAGATGTAATGGCCGCTGCTCAAACAGGTACAGGTAAAACTGCTGGCTTCACGCTACCTATTCTTGAAATGTTATCAAAAGGCCCTCGCGTACGTCAGAACCAAGTTCGTGCACTAGTGCTAACACCTACCCGTGAACTTGCTGCGCAAGTGAATGGCAGCGTAGTTAAATACGGTCTTAACCTACCGCTTACTTCTACGGTCGTGTTTGGTGGCGTGAAAATTAACCCTCAGATGCAAAAACTTCGTAAAGGCAGTGATGTGTTGGTGGCAACACCGGGTCGTCTACTTGACCTATACAACCAAAATGCAGTGCGTTTTGATCAGCTAGAGATTCTAGTATTAGATGAAGCTGATCGCATGTTAGACATGGGTTTCATCCGCGACATCCGTAAGATCTTGGCTTTCCTACCGAAGAAGCGTCAAAACTTACTGTTCTCTGCAACGTTCTCTGATGATATTCGTAGCTTGGCTAAAGGCTTAGTAAATAACCCAGTTGAGATCTCGGTAAGCCCTGCAAACTCAACAGCACCAACTGTTGAACAAAGTATTTATCCAGTAGATAAAAAGAAAAAAGCGCCAATGCTAGCTAAGCTGATCAAAGATAATGATTGGCGACAAGTGTTGGTGTTCAGCAAAACAAAACACGGTGCAAACAAGCTTGCTCGTTTCCTTGAAGAGCAAGACATCACTTCTGCTCCTATCCATGGTAACAAGAGCCAAGGCGCGCGTACTAAAGCCTTAGAGAACTTTAAAACCGGTAAGGTACGAGTACTCGTAGCGACCGATATCGCTGCTCGTGGTATTGATATCCCACAACTTCCTCAAGTGGTTAACTTCGACCTTCCAAACGTATCAGAAGATTACGTTCACCGTATTGGTCGTACTGGCCGTGCTGGTGAAGTTGGTAAAGCAATTTCATTGGTTTGTGCAGATGAAGTGGGTGAGCTATTCGGTATTGAACGCCTTATTCAACAAGTACTGGAGCGTCGTGAACTGGAAGGTTTTGCACCCGTAAACAAATTACCAGAATCTCGCTTGGATTCGCGTCCGATTAAGCCTAAGAAACCGAAAAAGACACGCGAACACTCGGATGGCCAACGTTCTGGTGAGAATGCTCGCGGCCATAAGCCAGCAGGCAAGAACAAGCGTCATGTAGCAGGTAATGGATCTGCTCCAAAGCGTAAGCCTAACTCAGGCAACAAAGCTTCAGACAGCAACTCTGCAGCTGCTGGTGATGATAAGTCTTTAAGAAATAATGGCAGCAACTATAAGCGCGGTAATAAGCCTTCTACGAATAGTTCTGGCAAGCCAGGTGGTGCAGGTAAACCTAAAAAGTCTGGTTTCGGTGGAAGTAATGGTTCGAGCAAACCGTCTAACAAGTCAGCAGGTAATAAGCCTACAGGTAACAAACCTTCGCCATCTAGAAGCCGTTCTAAGCCTGCATCTCAGAAATAGTAGCTCTTTGGTAGACAGAGCGTTGAGCAGATAACTTTGCAAAGATTATGTAACGAGATCGCTTCGTAAGAGGGTTCTCGTTCATTGACGATTTCCTGCTATCGAACTCGAACAAGCGCGAATATTGAATTTCAATGTTCGCGTTTTTTTATGGGTGTAATTAGGGCGTGTTGACCTTTCGCGGTTAAATTTTGTTCGAGCTAAAAGTGTTTTAATCGCGGCGAGGGGGAAGTCGCCTAGTCATTCTAAGCAAATCTCCCTCAACAAAGAGTAAAACGCTTTTAGCTGAACCCTTTGGGCAGCGTTTGCTGGTCATTTCTACTACGTTATCGGCTTCTCATGTAGGCTAGCTACACATCGAAACCTCTGCCTTGTATAAATACCCAGCAACTCGCTGCAAAAATCAGCTCGAAAGATCAACACGCCCTAAGCAAACAAGAAGAGGTTTCTTCAGAGTTGAAGCTATCGAATTTATTGAAAAGTAGGTATTTATAGGAAGAGAAATTAATCTTTAATGATCTATTAATAACAACATAGTCACTAGCGATTTGTTGGGTTTTGCAATTTGCAATTTCAGTTTGCAAAACAAACAAGCATTTATGGCGAATACGTGTTCAGATGCGTAGTAAATACGTATGTTTAAAGTTGGCACGTATAGTGCATTAGTAATAGTGACCCTTCTTAAGCCGAGGGTCACCTAGCCAACTGACGTTGTTAGTGAACCCATATTGTTCACACAAAATATATGACCAATCACCCTTTTGTGATTGGTTTTTTTTTGCCTGAATTTTGAGTTCTACTTGTTGGTATTACTTTTTATTAATTGTTATTACTACACTTATTATTAAGTGCAGTTAGATCAAGCAAAACAAGCAGAGCACGACAATTTACTAATCATGCTCATACCATTCTTGCGCTAACACTCACCACACTTTGAGTAACAGCTTGGTTGGCGCGGGCATTCTCCACCTCGGGAGCAGATAAGCCTAGCCTCTGTCTCAATCCCACGTTCAATCCAATTTATATTTAGAATCTTGGCTATTGTCGTGAGATCTTTCTTGATGTTACGCGGGATTACCACCGAGCCACCATTGTTAACGCATGATGCTTTAAGTTGCTCTGCAATGTCTCTTGAATTACCGCCTTGTGCATCAATTGCAGGGTTAAGGTCTATGCCTGCACACAATACGCGATTGTTACCTGCAGGATCCGTCATATTGATTGATTCACAGCAGTAGATTCTTGGTTCATCACCCACATTTAAAATAGATATTTGAGCCGAACTCCCTGCGCGAGGTTCTGACAATCGACGGAACACAGCCCAATGTTGACATGGGTCGGCAACAGTTCTCATATTTCCCCAAGGCAGTGGAATCCCGTTCCCGCGGTACACCGCCTTGAGTTTCCCTGGCCCATAAGCATCAAAGTAGTGCCAGTGAGGGTAGGGCGATACTACCGTCATTCGACGCATAGCAACAGAGGGGGAAACCCCCGCTCTTTTGTGAACGTCGATTTCGTAACCAGTGCGGTCAAGCAACTGTCTAAATGGAACTTTCGGGCAAAGAAGTGCGCCAGCAAAGAAGCTAGATTCAAAGTCTCGCCACGCTTGAAGAATATCTTGAGAATTAAGTTGCGAAGAGCCTGAAACCTGGTTGTCGTCCCATGTGTTGTTGTTGCCGACCGACAACACACTCTTTAAGCCTTCTTTGCTATGCAGAATACAATGGCCAATATAGACCGATAAATCGTATTTCAGACGAGTGGGGTACTCTTTCAGGATTTCATTTAAGAAGATTGTGCTAGGAGGTTCAAAGAACGAAGTGACTAGCTGTTTGGCATTAATTCCGAGTTCATCAACAACGTCTTTCGGTGTGCGTGTTACCCAACGGATGTTAATTCCTAGGCTTCTAGCGATGTCTATAAGGTCTTCTACGCTGAGGTTAAGACGTTTCAAGCCAACTTCTTCAGCTGCGCGCTCAAGGTCAGGGAAGTGGTTCTGATTGCTTTCTTGGTGTGCTCGAATTAAGAGGTGTGCAAACTGGCGGCCTGAGATCCCCGTTTGCGATAGCATCTCTGGAATTGCAATTTGCAGGATGTCGTTGGAGAAAAGAAAGCTAGGCTCGAGTGCCATGCCACTTATCCCACCACGATTCCCTTTATCAGGAGCAATGGCTTGTTGTTCAGATTCGTCGTCAAGGAACCAGGTTGGGTTCTTCTGAAAGACCTGCGCGATTACTTCTAGCATATCGATGCTTGGGACGCGCTTTCCACGTTCAATCATTGAAAGGTAAGAAACGGAAGGTGCGTATTCTGGGTTGATTCTAATACAACGCGCAGACAAATCTTCCATCGTTAAATGGTTACGTTTTCTTAGGTTACGTATTTTCGTACCTAGGAAATGAGACTGACGAACTAAACTTTTTGACAAGGCCATATTTGTAAAATTCACATTGTAAAATTTTTGTTGTGAAATTGTAGGAAAAAAGCGCTAGTCTACAAACTAAGCAATTCACAAAATGACAAATAAGTTAAACGTTAGTTTGGAGTAATTGCTCTAGGACACATTTTTGCTATAAAAATCGGTGAATGTTCACCGGGTTGGTCAAGAGGGAAAGACTATGAATATGCTGACATTCGATAAAACAGAAATCCAAAAACAAACAAAACCATTTATCGCTGAAGCTGTCTTTGCCGTGGAGACTATCAGTGCCAAACAGCAAACTGAGAAGCAACTCAAAGCGAAACAACTGCTAGATAGATTGTTTCCATTAGAGAACGGCTCACATCAAGATGTAACGAGCTACGTAGTTGATTACCGCCATATCATGGCTTATTTCAAAGATGGCCAACACAGCGGTCTAAAGCATCCTAAGCAGTTTGTAGCTTACATGGGTGAGAAGTGTGACCCAGACTCAATCTTGTTCCGAGATAGCAGTGGAAGCCATTTAGAAGTGATGTTTGGTTGTCATAAAGGGACGGGGTGCATTGAATTGGTCGATATCGACGATATTCAGTTAGAGTCATGCACTACTTTTGGCCAGTCACCAATGGAAGTGGTACAAACGAATACTGAGCGTCAAGGCATCACTACAGCAATACGTCACTGGATCAGCTTAGTTCAAGGTGATGAGAAGGGTAAACCAAAAGCATGCAGCGAAGACAAAGAGTTCCGAGCTAAGAGCGGTGAAGATTACTGTCTTAATTATTGCTACGCCCTTTAATGTCACAGCTACATCTTTGGCATTTATGAAAGATGTAGAACCAGTGTAGTGTTAAACACTCTGAATGTATTTAGCATTAAACACTGACGACTATGCATAAACGACAAAGCCCCAACGATTAACCTACTGGTTATTGATTGGGGCTTTTTGCTTTCGATGTTAATTACGAGTCTATTTTTGTGCCTAGAGCCTAGAGCCTAGAGCCTAGAAGTCAGGGTTTAGTAAGTACGCCGTTTAACTGTAAATTTGTTTAGATGATTGCAGACTACAGCGGCATCACTCTATTTCGACCAAGTGACTTCGCTTCGTAAAGTAGCTTATCAGCGCGTTCGATCAGTGATTGTGCCGATTCACCGGGTTCAAGCTCAGCAACACCAAACGATGCGGTGATGCTACCTACCTGTTGCCCGCTACGACGATCTTTAATCGATAGCTTTTCTAGAGAGCGGCGGTTGGTGTCTGCAAGCTGACGTGCAATGCGTAATGATTTGTTTGGCACGATTATCGCGAACTCTTCACCACCAAATCGGTAAGCAGAAATCCCTTCACGGCACATTTGTTTTAATTTGCGCGCAATGCCTTTAAGAACCATGTCGCCAAATAGGTGGCCATAAGTGTCGTTGAAGTTTTTAAAATGATCGATATCGAGAAGAATTAAACACAGAGGTTGTTTCGCTTCACACAAGGTTTCTATATCACGGTCGAAAGAGCGACGGTTATAGAGTGTCGTTGTGCTGTCAAAGAGTGCATCTTTCTGCACTTCGACTAGCTGAGACTTTAGCTTAGTGATTTCTGATGTCGCAGAATTCAACTGAGAATTTAAAAATTGAGTAGAGTGACGAATATGACGAGATTCAGAAACTAACTGACGAACTAAAGACATGACTTCATCGATCGATAAACTTTCATTGTCAACGCGGGCTAAATCTTCGAAGCTTTTATCAATCATCTCAGAAAAAGCAGAGGTATCGCTCAGTGTGTCATTCATCGAATTCGAAACTTCCGAGACCAACAATTCTAAATTGGCGCGGAGGTCATTGATATTCGTTTCAGACTTGCTAGCAACATAATTATTGTAAAGCTGCTCACCAACGGCTGGAGGACAAATGCCATAGTATTCCAAGATACCATCCATGTCTTTTGTCAGCTGTGGGATAGCATTGTCAACATAGGTGTACCAAAGTGCGTAATTTGCAGGTGTAGTAGACACCCGGTTCTTCATCATAAGAGGCACCGCTTTTTTTAGATTTGCGGTGGATTTTTGAAATTCGTCTTTTTTCATGATTTTTACTGCAGATACCAAACTAACTAAGCCACTGCGACCAAGATTAGCGGATTTTACCGATCTTTGCTTTAAAAATTATATAATTAATGGATGAGGATTGGGCAAACAACTCATTTTCATTATGGAAATCGATTGCATATTTATATCGAACAATAAGTAGGGCGTTATTTAACCAAAGAGGAGAGGTCCGGTTTTGGGGGGGGCGGCTGTTGGTGAGGGGGGCTGTAATACCAATCGCGGTCAATAATGGGTTAGCCAAGCTTGTTCAAACACTCTGCCGAAAATGGGTAACACGGGTGAGTGTGGAAGCGATAGTAACTCAGTGGAAGTTTTATTTCAGGCATAAAAAAGCGCCGATAAAAATCAGCGCTTTAAAATTCTTTTTAGCTAAAAGCTAATTATTGAGCAACAACGTTTGCTGCTTGTAGGCCTTTTTGACCGTTTTCAACTTCGAAAGAAACCTTTTGGCCTTCTTTCAGAGTTTTGAAACCTTCAGAAGCGATAGCACGGAAGTGTACGAATACGTCAGCGCCGCCGTTGTCTTGAGAAATGAAACCGAAACCTTTCTCTTCGTTAAACCATTTTACAGTGCCAGTATTTGTGTTAGACATAATTTGTCCCTTATTCATAAATTTTCTAAATTGTTGATTGCATTACTGCAATGCGCTGATAATTGAATTATTTAATATTGCTAAGAAATAAGGAAAAACTACTTACAAAAACGGGTAACGATTTTACATGTCATTTTTTACTATTCATCTAACTTAAATAACTCCGGCTAACAGAGCGAGTGCATGTTAACACAGTCTTTCGGGTTGTACACTCATTGATTGATAAATCAGCGAGTTTTTTTGTCATGTTGCGCTCGTTAACAAAAACTACCTACAACAGCTGATAGGTTTATAAAGTTACACGCCATGACAAAGTAAAAAGGAAGCCTAAGCCTCCTTTTCTTCGTTAGTATAGACGATATTATCGTTTGAAGTTGATATCTTCAGTCTTATCTAAATTAATTTTAGTCTTAGCTGGTTGAGTCTCTGCGATTATTTTTCCGTGGCGAATAGAGTACTGCACTGGAACTTGGCGACGTACTGCATCAAAACCGTTATCTGCAGGAAGAATTAGTAAGCTTCCTGGCTTACCTTCTTCAATGCCGTAGTTGTCTTGGATATGCAGTGTGCGTGCTGAGTTCTTGCTGATCAAATCAAGTGAGGTGTTGATTTGGTCGTAGCCCATCACTTGCGTTACGTGCAGTCCCATGTGCAGAACTTGAAGCATATTCGCTGTACCTAGTGGGTACCATGGGTCAAACACATCATCGTGGCCGAAACACACATTGATATTTGCTGCTAGCATTTCTTTAACACGCGTTACGCCACGACGTTTCGGGTAGTCGTCGAAGCGACCCTGTAAGTGAATATTCACTAACGGGTTAGCCACGAAGTTAATACCAGACATCTTCAATAGACGGAACAAGCGAGATGCGTAAGCACCGTTATAAGACCCCATTGCTGTGGTATGGCTTGCCGTTACCTTCTCACCCATTTCGAATTTGTGCGCAAGGGCTGCCAGCGTTTCAACAAAGCGAGATTGTTCATCGTCAATCTCATCACAGTGAACATCGATCAGGCAGTCGTACTTGCGTGCAAGATCGAACACGTAATGCAGAGATTCAACACCGTATTCACGAGTGAATTCGAAGTGAGGGATAGCACCGATAACGTCAGCGCCGATCTTCACTGCTTCTTCAAGCAACTCTTTGCCGTTAGGGTATGAAAGAATGCCTTCTTGAGGGAATGCAACGATCTGGATGTCGACCCACTCTTTCATCTCTTCACGAACTTCAACCATCGCTCTTAACGCAACGAGTGTTGGGTCTGACACATCAACGTGTGTACGAACGTGTTGAACACCGTTAGCTATCTGCCATTTCAGTGTTTGCTTGGCACGAGACTTTACGTCTTCGATTGATAGCAGTTCTTTACGCTCAGCCCAACGCTCAATACCTTCAAACAAAGTGCCAGAGATGTTCCAGTTAGGCTCACCAGCAGTTTGAGTAGTATCTAGGTGGATGTGCGGTTCACAGAAAGGAGTAACTGCAATGCCACCTTCAGCATCAAGGGTGTCGCCTTGATGATTGATTTGCGCGTCATTATCGAGAATGCGAGAAAATTGACCATTTTCAATCAGAATCTGTTTCAAGCCCTCTTGGTCTTGAAGTTTCGCGTTCTTGATTAATAAGGTTGTCATAGTGTGTCCTTAAGCGGCCTGAGATTTCAGAGCTTTTTTGTTCAATAGAGGATTAAGCACGAGGTAACTGATTGCACCACCTAACACTGCGTTCAAAGGAACAACGCCAGGTAGGAAGTGACCAGCGGCTACGCCTGTTGCTACCGCGATAATGCCAGCCCAGTTTACGGTTTGGAACTCTGCATTTGCAAAATCTTTGTAACGTTTACGGTTCGCGAAGAAGTCGGCGATGATTACGCCACCAATTGGTGGAATCGCCAGCGAAAGGAAGGTTAACCAACCAACGAAGTTGTTGTATAACCAAAGCGCGAAAATCGTACCGATAATGCCGTTAATGATAGACATTGTAGTACTTGAGCGACCAGTGATGTTAGATAAACCCAGACCCGATGCATAAAGTGCATTCTCATTGGTTGTCCAGATGTTCAAGCCAAGCACGATGATCGCTGGAAGCAGTAACCCTTGTGCAATCATCACATCTGAAATGTCTGATTGGCCTGTTGCTGCTGCACCGGCTGCGCCAAAGATAAACATCAGTGAGTTACCGATGAAGAACGCGACCATTGTGATTAATACTGCGCTCGCAGGCTTTTTACCAAAGCGAACAAAATCGGCCGTTAGCGTACCCGCACTAACAAATGAACCTACAACCATTGCAAGAGCCATTGAGAAGTCCATTGGTGTCTCTGGTTTAATTAGTTGCAGTTGTTCTAGTCCACCAACACTGTCTACCGCAGTCAGTACTGAGTAACCACCCAGAATCGCAATCGCAGGCACTGCAATCGCTGAAAGCACCATTAGCGCTTTAATGCCGAAGTACACTGTACCCGTCATCAACAAGCCAGACACGATAATCAAGGTGTTGGTATCAATGCCCGTTGCTTTTTGAACTGGAATAGCAAACATCGCAACACCCACACCAAACCAACCGACTTGTGTACCACCAAGTAGCGCAGAAGGAAGCCATGAGCCTTTAGTACCGAAAGAGAAACGAGCAAGAAGGTGAGTAGAGAGGCCAGTAGATGAGCCGATGTAGCCAAGAAAAGAAGTGTAAATACCGAGGATTAGGTTACCGATGAGAACGGCGAGGAAGAAATCGTTGAATGAAAGACCTGTCCCGAGTGAACCACCTGTCCACATACTTGCAGAGAAGAAAGTGAGTCCAAGCATTACCATGGTGAGTGAAGCAACTCCTTTCCTAGCCGATGTAGGAACCGGCCCTAGACTGTAGTTATTATCCGCAGCCATTTTTTACCTCCGCAATTGTTCAAAATTAAAATTAACGGTCGCCGTATTGCAGGCAAACGTGCGCATTATCGTGATATAAATAACATAGTCAATGCTAGTTTTGTCAATAAGCTCTCTATTAAGGCGGTTATGTTAAAAATAGACATTTAAAACATAAGGTTACTTTTCATATTTATTCTTAAAAAATAATTAGAAAACGTTTTCTATGGCATAGGTGATGAGCCAGAATTGAACTTCACTATGAATGCTGGCGATTATGGCTATGAATGAGTGTCTGTATATTGGATGGACGATGTTTCTTAAATTGCAGGCAAAAAAATGGCCAATCGCAATACTCGCAATTGGCCTATATATATCGTGAACAAGAAAGGTTCACTAACAACGTCAGTTGGCTAGGTGACCCTCGGCTTAAGAAGGGTCAATATGTACATTGCAGTTAGTGTGCCAACTTTTAAAGCAATGTAAAATGGGTGTTTTATAGCAATTTGGTGCGTATTTGAACGGTTTATTTGCATTTTGTAAATTGGTAGTTGCGTTTTGCAATTGCATTTTGCGATTTGTGTTGCTTGTCATTAAGGAATAAACGATAAAAGTGAATACTGAATACTGAATACTGAATACTGAATACTGCTTAGTTTCTTGATTTTTGCTGCACTGTCTGCAACTAACGGTAAAATAGATAAAAATCCCGTGCGATCTCAGATCTCACGGGCTTTGTATCGTTTATCTAAAACTAGTATTAGATCGAGTAGAAGAAGTATAACTGGGACTTCATTCTAATGATGATCCCGCGTATTACGTCTAGGAACGCCATAAAGCTGATCGGCTTCTCACCGCTTACCCAACTAACCCTACAGAGCCGACTGGAATATCGTAACCTTCCGCCTCGTCAATTTTTAAGTGGACAAAGTGGTGCTTGTTCTGAAGGTTTCGACCTGTGGTGACACGAACTTGTTCATCAATACCGAATAGGCTAGCTTGTGCTTCACCCGTCGCTTCAACAATGCCTTCTACGGTTGCGGAGAATATCTTGCCTGGGTATACCGCCGTTGCAAACTCAGCAGGCTGGCCCACTTTTACGTTACGAATAGCTTGGTGATTCACTCGCATTAACACGTATTTTTCTTCAGTGTACATTTGGATACGAGGCATCATTGATACTCGCTGTCCTTCACGAAGAATGAAATTAGTTACAAAGCCGTCAGTCGGCGCCGTTACTTTGGTACTGTTCAAATCCCATTGAGCTTGAGCCAATGTTGCTTTTGCCGAATCTACCTCAGTTTGTTTCTTACTGACGTTGGTTTCTGCCTTGTGGATGTTTAACTTCGCGTTCTCAGCATCAACTTCTTTCTTACTCAGTTGAGATTCCAACGTGGTGACGTTATACGTTGCCAAGTCTACCTTTGCCGTTTGTTGGTCGATGTCAGTCTCAGTAATCGTATGTTCTACCACTTTGTTTTGCTTTTGGTAACGGTCAAGTGTTTTAGATTGCAGAACAAGATCTGTTTTTGCTGATTCTATCTGAGCGACAGAGGCTTTGATATCTTCAAGCGCTGACTGATAGCTTACTTTAGCGATGCTCACTTCTTGGCGAGCGGTATCTAAAGCAACGTTCGCCGATTCAAGTTGCACGCTAGCCTTATCTCTCGCAATAACATATTTGGTGTCATCAATTTCGTAAATGAGCTGACCTTCAATCACGTCTTGGTTCGGTCTAATGTGAACCTTGGTTGTTTTGCCTGACACATTGGTTGAATCTGGACGTAGCTGAATGTGTGGTGATTGAACGACTGAACCTCCAGAGAGATCCATCGGCGTGTAGTTAATGAGTCCAACCCAAACAAACAATAACCATGATGTACCACCTAGATAAGAAAATGCTTTGGTGCCCTTATTCCATGGCATACCAATAAGCCTAAGTAGATAGATGAACAGTGCCCACAGAGCTAAGCCTTCTAACATGTTTGGCTCTCCCCATCTTGATCATTCTTAACTTGTTGTTCTGTTGGTTCCGCAGGTGCTTTCCATGTGTCTCTCAGGTTTATGATGGCTTTTTCCATATCAACAAACGCTAAAATGACGGCAAGTACCCATACCCAGTGCCATATGAAGCCAATCCAAGTTAAAGCTGTGATTAAACCGAGCTGGTGATGCTCTTTACTGTGGGCTTTATTGATTGGTAATTCATGAACACGCCAAAAGCCGTAACATGCAGCTGCGATTGTTGCGACCAACACAACGCCAGCTACGACGTGTAATGCGGTGTCTGCGCCTGTTCCAACAAATGGGACACTTAGTAAACTCATTGATCAACCCTAAGTAAAATTTGAACGCCGAGTGTGATGGAAGTTGGATTTACAGGTTGTAAATTTACTAATTACTTCGATAATGGCAATTATATGATTTGATCTATGATCTCCTTTCTAAGGGTTAGCGACTAATGAACAATTGTAACTTCTTAAGAGCGTTAGGGATTTTGGGTATTTATCAACACGCTGTCACAAACCCTGTGGTTAATACGGAGCGTTTAGGTATTCCGAAGTCTGTGTTTACTAACTCAATGAATCTTATTCCGGTCAATGAAGTCGATAAATGGTATGGGTTTCTTGAACAGCAAACTAATGATCCAGATATTATTCTGAAACTGTCTGACCGAGTGGATATTGAAAAATTAGGCCCGTTAACCAACTGGTTTTTTTCTGGACATGATCTTGCTTCTACGATCCGCCGAGTGAACATCGGCCTGCATTGTTTACAGTCTGGTGCGTTCTTATACGGTGCACAGGTAGGGACAATGATTAAATGGTGCTACGACAATCCTGCTTACTCAGAAACGGGTAAAGTGCATGACTCAATAAGAGTCGCGGTTTTCATTATGAAGATTTTACGTCGATATTTGGGTGATGACTTTAAACCCGTTGCGGTTTCAATAGCAGGTCGTCGAGAGAATGTTGACCTCTACCATGAATATTTCGGCTGTACGATTCAATGGGGACAGCCTCGCACAGAGGTTTGGATCCCGAGTGAATCGAGGTTATCCATCAATCAATCACTATCGAACAGTAAAGCAAATCTGGCGATGAACTTTCATGACTTGGATAACTATCTAAACATGCCAGATGCTGGTGATGAACATAAGGTCACCTATGAGATGATCAACTACAGTCGCCACTTTGGTTTACCAACCCTTCACAAGGTTTCCAGTTTATTAGGGCTCTCTGAGCAGCAGTTTCAACGCCGTTTGCATAAATCGGGCATCAATTTTTCTACCATTATGGGGTATGCGTTAAGCAACGTGGCGGTAGAGCTACTGATGTATTCAGTGCCAGTGGAAGAGGTCTCGAAGAGGTTAGGTTATACCAACGTCGCGAGCTTTAATCGGATGTTTAAGAAACATCGAGGTTTGACGCCTAAGCAGTATATTGAGCGTTTTGATAGTCAATACTGATCATCATTAGTCTTCATCTAGCTTTTTAAAATGAGTGGATAGGTAAACGATTATCCAAGTGCTAAGGACAAAAGGCGCGGTAAGTGGTAGCAGTGACAGTTCATGAAAACCAAGTGTGATGAGACAGCTCAACAGCATGCCTAATAGGATTAACGGCCAAGGAATTCGCGGATAGAGCACAAGTGCTAGAGTGGCAAGAGTGGCGTTGTACCCGTAAAGACCTTGCTCAATTAGCGCGCCAGAAGCGCCAATCATGTGGCTAAAAACAGTGCTGATTAACACTGTGAGTACTACCCATAGCGCATGCTTGATATTGTTGAGTGCGATGGCAACCAAGATGACTAGACCCGATAGTGCATTATCGATAAAGCTGACTTGGCTGATCCCTTTCAATAACGGGAGCACCGCTGTTGGTAAGCTGAACCACGAGTCTACCTCAAGACTGATGATGGGTATCAATGCGGAGTTGGATGGAGAAAATGCCGATAGATCCAAGGCTGATTGGATAGCATAAATCAGCCAACTGGTGAGGATAAAGGCACTAGTGTAACCGCGATATTTCTTAAAACTGAATACGATGCGGGCAATAGGTACTGTGAGTAATACGCCTAACATTGTCACTACAACCAAAAATGGGGTGACACCAAAAAAGTTACCGATAAATAAACCAACTAAAGCGCCATTTAGCGCATACATGCCATTCTCAATATCATGAGACGGTTTATTGGTCAGTAAGGCAAATCCATAGCTGCAACTGGCGCCAAACAAGGTAAGAAAAGCCAGCGCAAGTGACTCAATAGAAATGGCAAACAATAGCAGAAACGACGTCATGACCGACGGAGTGAAATAGACTTGCCCAATGCCATTGAGCAAGCCTTCAAATGGTAGAATATCCTTATTCGTTCTCATCGTCTGACTACATTCTTTTGCTATGTTGAATCTTTTGTAGCTCAGATTGTATGCAATTTTATTAAGTTGACCATCTTTGCGTATCAATTCTGATACCAGCGCTCACCATAGGCTTGTTGGTAATCTGGTGTTTCAATGATGCCTTCTTGCTCTGGAACGGTTTCTAATGGCCCAACGACCGTTCGATAAGGTAATACGCCAGCCCATACCGGGATATCCATATCAGCTTTATCATCATTCACTCCATGTTTACCTATCTTCACGGAGGCTTCTGTTAAAGGGATCGCCAATAGCTCGGTGGCGGTGAGCTCTTTCTCATTACTGAGCCTGACTTCGTCGGTTCTTCCCGGCGCGATTTGCTCAATGAAGATGTTCAATAAGCGATCTTTTTCTTGGTTGTCATCGATGACTGAAAATGACCCCAACACCACTGCAGAACGATAATGCGCACTGTGGTGAAATGCCGAACGAGCTAACACCCAACCATCGAACAAAGTGAACGTTAAACAGGTTGGCTCTCCTTTTTTTAAGCCTTTCAACAAGCGGCTGTTTTTAGCACCATGGATGTAGACCATATCATCCACTCGCCACGCGAGCATTGGAATAACCATTGGTCCATGTTCGCCTTGCAATGCAATGTGTGCGATTAAGCTCTCATCTATGATTTGATGAAGTTTCTCTTGTTCAAATACGGCTTTGTGAGCCCCTTTTTTAATCGTGGTTTTTTTCGTGCTAGATAACATAATCGCTCCTTAATCATTGCCTTTTGATTAATGTAGCGATTAACTGGTCTATTAAATAGAGCCACTTTTAAACACTATTTGGATCCAGTTATGCAGCCTATTGATGTCGGTGACCTACAGTTAGACGAGCAACATGACACGCGTCAAACCGCCTTGTTTCATGCGATCAGAGAAAAGATTGTTCAAGATTTATGGAGTAAGGGCAGTAAGTTACCCTCAACGCGTAAGTTGGCCGTAGAACTGTCGGTAAGTCGAAATACGGTGATTTATGCGTACGAGCAACTGGTCACCGAAGGCTATATCGAGAGTAAGCAAGGCTCAGGGTTTTATGTCTCGGTTGAACAACCAGAGCACTTTCTAAGTTTGTCTCAGCCAAACAGTGTTCAGGATCCGAAGGTTAAACAAACAGTCAGTAAACCGGCTGCAAACATAGCGACACCTAACGACATTAACCGCAGCTTTGCCCCCGGAGTTCCTGACTTAGATGCGTTCCCTTTTGCGAAATGGCAGAGGCTGCTGCAACGTCACTCTACACGTCAGAACATAGCGGGAAATCAAGAGGTTCAGGGAAGCTTGGCCTTGAGGGAAGCATTGAGCGGGTATCTTGCGAGTAGTCGCTCGGTTCACTGCAGTACCGATAGAATTATCATCACCGCAGGTGCGCAGCAAGCCATCTCAATTGGTTTGATGGCGACGTTAGCTATGGGGGACAAAATCCTTGTGGAAGAGCCCGGCTATCGACAAGTGCATAAAATCATCGATCTGTTGAGGCTAGAGCTAGACGGTGTGAGTGTGCGTGAAAAGGTTGGGTTAGATATTGAAAAAGTGCTGTCCAGTAACGCCAAGGCTCTGTATGTCACGCCGAGTAACCAATACCCAATGGGCACGACCTTGAATACCGAGCAACGACTTAAACTGATCGATTGGGCCAATCAACATCAGTCATGGATCATTGAGGATGATTACGACAGTGAGTTTCAGTTTGCTCATCGCCCTTATACCAGCATGCAAGGGTTAGCGGGAAAGTTAGGGTTCGATGATCGCATCATCTATGTCGGATCCCTGAGTAAGGTGATGTTCAATGGCTTGCGACTAGGTTATTTGGTGGTGCCAGAAAGTCTGGTGGCGAAGTGTCTTGAGATTAAAGATGCGCTCACTGGAGACACGGCCTCACATACACAAGAAGCGCTGGCGGACTTTGTACGTGAAGGCGATTTATTGCGCCATATTAGAAAGATGCGTCGTTCATACAAACTCAAGCATGAAGCGATGATAGAAGCGATTAAAAGTGAGTTTCATGGCGATCTTGAAGTGATCAGTCAGGCTGCTGGGCTACATGTGACAGTGAAGTGGTATCAAGGGATATCTGAACATGAGTGGAGCCGTAGAGCAGAGTTTGAAAATATCATCATTCGTCCTTTTGACTTTTATGAATATGGATCAAGTGATGCTCGTGATTGGAGTGGTGCAGTGCTGGGGTTTGGTAATATCCGACTGGCTGACATAAAGCCGAAGATCAAACAGATCGCTCGGCTTTTTTATCAGTAATATTGGTAGGGCTTGTTTACAATTTTCTGATTCATCACTAATCGAGTTACAACTTGTCGATAGAGACGGTGGGTTTACCCAACCATTTGCGCCAAGGGAGTGACAATGTCACAAAAACAGTCACTGCATAGAGCATCGACCAACTTAGGCAGATAAACACCAAGGTACAGATGACCAGTGAAATCATGGCTGTGTATCTCGATGCGCCAGTCAGTAATCGGCAGGCCGCTAACATCGCAAGCAGATAAACTAGAACAAAAATACCATTGGCGAGTTTAAGAAAGAATTCGAGATCCAAATTAGACAGCTCGCCGATTACACACGAAATAAGCGCAATAAAGCCGATTGCTAAGGTTGGATAAAGTGGTACGCCACGGCTGTTGAGCTGCGCCATTTTATTGGTCGGAGTGTGTTGGCGAGCTTGAGCCCAAATCATGCGAGACAAGCTTTGGGTGTAAAGGTTTAGGCTAGCAAAACAAGCAAAGAAGCCAAGTACACTGATGACGGTTTTAAAGCCATTGCCAAACAGTTGCTCTGTCACCCACGGGATAGAGGCAGCATCAAATTCCGGCGAACCATAAGCGCCTAGCTTGATAATAACCACTGAACAAGCCCAGTACACCAAGCCTGCAACGAAACACCCGGTAATGATGGCGATGGGGAAGTCACGCTGTGGATTCTTAAATTCCTCTCCCATGTGAGCAAAGGCTTCGATTCCTACAAAGCACCAAAACATAACCGCCAGTGCTGCACCAATAGACCACATTGAATCGGATGTCATAGTCGGAACTGCGATGTCAGCTGCTGTGATGTCGGCTTTCCAGACAAAAGCGCTGACTAAAGCAAAAATCGACAAGGCAATCACGGTTTGCAAGCGGCCTGAAGACTTACTGCCCATCAAATTGACGGCAATAAGCAGAGCGATGGTAAAGGATTGAGCACCTAATGGTGTGTCGAGTGGTGCTGGTAATAGTTGTTGAGCAAAGCCACCTGCCAATGCAATCGCCGCCGGAATACCGACAGGAATAACACTCACAAACAACCAAGCTACACTGGTTTCTAATCGCTCGCTGAATGCTTGGCGCACAAAATAGGCCGTGCCTCCTGCATTGGGGTAGCGTTTCCCTAATGCTGCGAAGGTTAGTGCAATCGGGCAAATGGCGATAAACAGGATTAACCATGCTAATAGCGATAACTGCCCTGCAATGCCTGCTGCGATAGCTGGGATCATAAACAATCCTGTGCCAAGCAAGGTCGTAGAGAGTTGTCCAATTCCTGAAATAAGCGTGATTTCTTGTTTGAGTTGCGTCATTCGCTGTCCTTGCTATTGGCTTTGATATCGGTTTTATGGTGCAGTCTTGTGAGGCTGAGATTGAAAGCATACATTGTCGACATCAATAATACAGCTAGCGAAACGTCTTAAGACACCGTCAATTTAACGGTATTAATTTGATTAAGCGTGAAAGTGTCGGCGGTCATAATGGCTGTTATAAGTAGGAAAGTTGTGTCAAATTAGGCGTTATAAATAGAACAATAAATGGAAAAAATCAGAAGCATGGATAAATTTGATCGCCAAATTTTAGATATTCTAAAAACTAACGCTCGATGCTCAGTGAGCGATATCGCCAGAGATGTCAGCCTGTCTCGCTCTGCAGTGAACGCCAGAATCAAGAAGCTGGAAAACGATAAGATCATTACAGGATATAGTGCACAGGTGACCGAGCCTGATTTACCGAAGAACGTTGGCGCTTATATCTCTTTGAAGTTTGACATGTCGAGCAGTAACCATAATTGTGAGTCTTACGCTAAAAATATCTACGCTATTGATGGTGTGCAGTGGTGTCACTCTATCAGCGGTGAGACCGACATGATGCTTTATGTTGAAGTTGAAAGCATGGAGCGTTTGAACCAAATTCGCGACCAGCTGCAAGGCTATCCTGAACT
The DNA here is from genome assembly GCF_041439815.1 of Vibrio sp. 1F279. Taxonomy (NCBI): domain Bacteria; kingdom Pseudomonadati; phylum Pseudomonadota; class Gammaproteobacteria; order Vibrionales; family Vibrionaceae; genus Vibrio; species Vibrio sp. 1F279. The sequence continues at coordinate 83,234 of NZ_JBGOOU010000005.1, forward strand.
TCGACATCTTATGACTCATACTGTCTTAACTGAATTCTTCAACAAGCAAACTTCGTCTTTTAATATGTCTTGAGTTAATACCGCTTACCTTCACCGTGTCGTCATTTGTCCGTACTTACTCAACTTATTGTTACTCACTCTATTTTTATTGGCTCTAAGGTTGCTGATGTTAGGTAATATCAATTTAAATTTACTGCGGTCGCTGCATGTGCTTCTTGAAGAGTGCCATGTCAGTCGAACAGCTCAGCGTCTGCACATCACGCAGTCGGCTGTGAGCCGTCAACTGGCTCAGCTTAGAGATCTATGTGGTGATCCTCTTCTGGTTCGCGATGGGAACAAACTGGTTCCAACCAACCGTGCTTTGTTGCTTAAAGGCAAGCTCGATGACTTGCTGGGCGAGTTTGACCACCTCTTAGATGACAAGCCATTTGATCCACAAGATTGGCAAGGTGAATTGGTGTTGGCTTCGAGTGATTATGTTGCTCAGTATATCTTGCCCATTATTGTGTCCGAGGTGTCGAAGGACGCGCCCCATATCAACTTGGCTTATCGTTTGTGGCAGCCTAACTTTCTTGAAACGCTCAATGAATCAGGTATTCACTTGGCGTCGAGTATGTTCCCCAAAAAGCCAGATCATGTCTCAAGTATCAAGCTCGGAGAGGATAAGTCGGTGTGTTTGATGAGAGCCTCTCATCCGCTGGCTAAGCAATCAGCCATAAGCTCGGAAGACATCGTGAATTACTCACATATCAAAGTCACGGGTGGGGGAGACAAAGACAGCTATTCGGATATTGCGTTAAAGAAACAGGGACATAAACGCAGAATCGCATTGCAGGTACCGTTCTTTTCATCGGCGGGAAACGTGTTAATGCAAGACGACTACTTGATGATTGTGCCGGAGCATATTGCTTACAACTTGGGTCGACATCTCGATGTCGCTTACTTTTCGCTGCCGTTTGAGACAGAAATGCATACCTATTGGCTGATGTGGCATCCTAAGTATGACAACGACTCTGCCCATAAATGGGCTCGAGAGAAAGCGTTTAAAGCCATCCAAAAGTCGAGTTACAATATAAGTATGATTTCAAATCATACCAGTGATGATAATCTTTGATTTCAAATAATACCTACTGCGGCTTATTGTAAGCGCTAAGTATTGAGTATTAATTGTAGAGTGTTCAGCTGGAACGCTTTGTTTTACTAGGAATGGAATGATGACAGTAACAATTTGGTTTTCTTTATTAGCGATTTGCTTATTGGGTGCAATGTCTCCGGGCCCAAGCTTGGCGATGATCGCTAAGCACAGTTTGGCTGGTGGCCGTATGAACGGACTTATCGCAGCTTGGTCACACGCTGCGGGTATAGGTATCTACGCGTTCGCAACCATTGTCGGTTTAGCCGTTGTGCTTGAGCAATCACCAATGTTGTTCAAAGGGATCAGTTTAGCGGGTGCCGCGTATCTGCTCTATCTCGGTGTAAACGCGTTGCGTTCGAAAGGTGGAGTTGCCGCGAAATTGGAAGCGGGTGAACAGATGAGCTACATGCAGTCTGCTCGCGAAGCTTTCTTGATCTCTATCTTGAGCCCTAAGATCGCTCTGTTCTTTATCGCTCTATTTAGCCAATTTGTGGCGTTAGGTAATGAACTGAGCAATCAAGTGATTATTGTCTCAACGCCGCTGATTGTTGATGGCCTTTGGTATACCTTTATCACTTTGGTGCTCTCTAGCCCGTTGATCGTAGAGCGCATTCGAGCAAAAGCGCAGTTGATCGATCGATTATCAGGCGTGGTGTTGATTTTGCTCGCTGTGCGCGTGGTGTGGACGATATAGCGGTAGTCCATATATTGGTAAGAAACGATATCCATTAAAAAGGCTCACTAGACGTTATCTATTGAGCCTTTTTGACTTCTATGGATTGGTTTCGAAAGACTTGAGCTTGTTAGCCTTCTGAATTCAGCACCGCATCGAGCTTTTCCATGGAATCTGAAAAGTACGGGTTGTAGGTCAAACGCGCATGGTTTTTACCTTCTTCACGATATCCCCACGCTGAGTACCACACTTCACTTGTCGCGTTGCACTGTGCTTCAAAACCTTCCTCTTGACCATTGGAGCAGATCTTCTCGCTACCATTGATCCCGTAGTAAGGATTGCTTGGCGAGAACAGTAAACCCATATGAGAGCCGTTCGAAATACGTTGCTCTGGGATCTTCATGCTGTATTGAACAGCGCGAGGATCGTCAAGTGTGGTTTCCCCTTGCCAAATCAACACGTTATTTGGGTTTGGCATGGATTCCGTAAATGCCTGCTGAACGAAGTGGGTATCAATGACACTGTCGCCTTCACTCATCATAATAAACACGGGCTTATCAAAGTGTTTGTCTTGAAGGCCCTCACGAACCACTTCTGAGGTTTGGTAGTAAACCGAAGCACCATTCATTGGCAGTGAGTTATAGCGAAGTACATTGTCTTCAGGATCTTGATCCGCCCAAGTGACAAAATAGCTTGCTAGCTCCGCATATTGAACTGCAGAAGAGCTCGGTTGAAACGCAGGAGAGAACAACAGTAACCCAGAGATCTTAGGATCGTTCATCGCCTGTGAAGTCACAAGGTTCGCACCTGTTGAATAACCGCCAAGCCACACAGAATCATACTCTTGCTCCAATAGCTTCGTATGATGAGCTACAACACCTTGCCAATCTTCTAAGCTTGGTTGCATTAAGTCACCGACACGACTGCCGTGGCCCGGTAGCAATACCGTTCTCACTAGGTAGCCTTGTTCTGCTAAGTGCGTTGCGATGTCTTTAAATGAGTACGGAGAATCACCTAAACCATGTACCAATAAAACTGCCTTACCGTTAGGTGCCGCAGGTTTGTATTCGGTGGGTGAATTGAGTCGAATCTCTAGCTGCTTGTCTTTGGTCATGAATACACGGTTTTTCAATAACCAATCTTGAGTTTCATTGACGTAGGCATCAAAGCTGTCTTGCTGATATTCAGGCAAGTTTGGAGATGTTTCGTAAGCAGGTATCGTTGTCTCGTTGGAACAACCAACGAGACTTAAAGTCGTTAAGGCGAGTAGCGTTAGAATGGTATTTCTATGCATTTTTTGATGTTGTCTCTGTTGTTCTTTTACTATGTCTGAAACTGAAGTTTAGATTACTTTCTGCTTGAAAGGTCTTCGTATTCACCTTCAATAACACCGGCATCACTGGTAGATGATTGACGTGTGTTCATGTGAGCTCCGAAACCCTGTTTTTTCATTTGATTCTGAATGCGCTTGCCAGTGATTAAAGCTGCAATAGCTAAAGGAATAGCAAGAATCAAGCTCGTGAATAACGCCAATAGGCCAGTAAACAACGCAACAATCGTAACTAATATATTTTTCATATTCATTCCTCTTTTCTCTATGTTGTTACTATATCGCTTCCATTCTGAACGAAACATGAACACCGTTAATAAATATCAGAGAGTCACTATGACACAGGTGTGTGTGGATTGAGAGTTTATATGTAGTCATAATCACGCACTAAAATTATGGAATAACAGTAAGTTCCATAAAATCAATAACTTAAAATTTGGCACGCTTGATGCTCTATAGGGGTTGGAATAAGTCACTGTAAGCAAAGTACTTACAGCTAATAAAAAATTACTGGAGCCCCTTATATGTTCTGTATTCAATGTGAACAAACAATTCAAACCCCAACCGTAAAAGGCTGTTCTTTCGCACAAGGCATGTGTGGAAAAACCTCGGAAGTATCCGACCTTCAAGACGTGTTGGTGCATTCTCTTCAAGGCGTTTCTTTTTGGGCAAGCTTAGGTCGCGCTTGCGATGTTATTGATACAGAAGTTGATGAGTGGGCGCCAAAAGCGTTCTTCGCAACACTGACTAACGTTAACTTCGACCCTGCTCGTATTATCGAATTCGCACAACAGTCTCATGAATTCAAGCAGCGTTTAGAGCAAAAAGTTCGTGCAGCAGCAACATTGATTGGTTTTGAAATTCCAGAGCTTTCTGCAGCAGCACAGTTCGATCTTCCAACAGATTCTTCAGAGCTATTGGCACTTGCGCCTCAAGCTGCTGTAAACCGTGGTCACGATTCTCAACACGAAGATGTGATTGGTCTTCGTCTTCTTTGCCTATACGGCTTAAAAGGTGCGGCAGCCTACATGGAGCACGCTCGTGTTCTTGGTCAAACTGATGACGCTATTTTTGCTGAATACCATGAAATCATGGCGTTCCTAGGTACAGATCCATCCGATCTAAAACAGTTACTTGATACATCAATGCAGATTGGCTTGATGAACTACAAAGTAATGGAAATGCTAGACAAAGGCGAGACAGATACCTTTGGTCACCCTCAACCAACAACCGTGAATGTGAAGACTAAAAAAGGTCACTGTATTCTTGTTTCTGGTCACGACTTACATGATCTAGAAAAGATTCTTCAACAAACTGAAGGCAAGGGCATCAACGTTTACACTAACGGTGAGATGCTACCAGCACACGGTTACCCAGAGCTAAACAAGTACCCACACCTTGCGGGTAACTACGGCAGCGCTTGGCAGAACCAGCAAAAAGAATTCGCTAACTTCCCTGGCGCAATTGTAATGACGTCTAACTGCCTGCTTAACCCTGATGTAGGTTCTTACGCAGACCGTCTATTTACACGCAGCATCGTGGGCTGGCCGGGTGTTGATCACCTTGAAGGCGACGATTTCAGCGCAGTAATTGATTGTGCACTAGCGCAAGAAGGTTTCAAACACGACGAGATCGAGCAAATGATCACTGTCGGTTTTGGTCGTAACGCGCTGATGGAAGCGGCACCTGCGGTTGTTGAGCAAGTGAAAGAAGGCAACATCAAACACTTCTTCCTAGTGGGTGGTTGTGACGGTGACAAATCTGAACGTAGTTACTACACAGACTTCACAGCTCAAGCGCCAGAAGATTCAGTAATCCTGACATTGGCATGTGGTAAATTCCGTTTCAACAAAAACCAATTCGGCGACATTAACGGTATCCCACGTCTGTTAGATGTTGGCCAATGTAACGATGCTTACTCTGCGATTCAGCTTGCTATCGCACTGTCTCAAGAGTTTGATTGTGGTATCAACGAACTTCCGTTAACGCTGGTTCTATCTTGGTTCGAGCAAAAAGCGATCGTTATCTTGCTTACTCTGTTCGCTCTAGGTGTGAAAGGTATCTACACAGGCCCTACAGCACCTGCGTTCCTAACTGAAAACCTACTTAAGATTATGCAAGACGAGTTCGATATGCGTTCTATTTCAACGCCAGAACAAGATCTTAAAACAATCTTAGCGGCTTAATTTAAGCCAACCTGAAGCCTCGTTGTTGTGACGTTTTTAATAAAACAAACAGCTGCGAGGCTTTTTAGATTTAAATCTTTAGTCATTTAATCATCAGTAAGGTGCGTGAACTATGTATGCATGGTCGGACAGCGATTCAATCAATTTAGTGTGTTTAAAGAAATGGCACGAGACGCCAGATACGGTCAGCTTTGAACTTGGCAGTATTCCACAAGACTTACATTTCAATTTTAAACCAGGGCAATTCATTACTCTGGGTTTAGATATGCCGACGAAAACCGATTATCGCGCCTATTCTGTGGCTTCTTGTCCTGAAGATAATCGCCTGAAGCTCACGGTGAAACGTGTGGAAGGTGGCTTGGTTTCGAACTTTATTGTTGATGAGCTTGATGAAGGTGATGAGGTTTCAGTATTGAAGCCTGCTGGCGCGTTTAACTGTATTGATTGCATGCCGACAGCAACGAAAAAAGTGACGTTAGTGAGTGCAGGTTGCGGTATTACACCTGTGATGGCGATGGCAAAATATTGGCTGGCTCAAGGTAGTGATATTGAGATCGACTTCGTCCACATGGCACGCAATAAGCGTGAGACCATTTACTTTCAAGAACTGCATCAATTAGATGAGGCGCACAGCAACTTCAATCTTAAATTGCTGCTAAAAGACAGTGAAGGAACACTAGCTCCTCAAGGTCGATTAGATAAGAATTGGTTAGTAAAACTAAGCCCAGATATTTTAGACCGAACTGTTTATCTGTGCGGCCCAGTTGGCTTTATGCAAAACATAGAAAGCTACCTGAAAGAACTAGAATTCAACATGGAAAATTTCTATCAAGAAAGTTTCACGCCAGCGAACCCAAACACGGATTCATTGGCCAATAGCAATACAGCTTCAGAAGAGTCACAAGCGGAAGCGTCTGCAGATTCAAATGGTGCCGTTAAGGTGTTTGTTCCTGCATTTGGCGCAGAAGTAGAAGCGGAAGCGGGTACACCATTGGCTGATTCATTAGAGAAAGCTGGCGTTCCGATTATTATTGCTTGTCGCAGTGGGATTTGTGGTTCTTGCAAGTGCAAGGTAACCAAAGGTTCAGTGGAATCAAGCAGCCAAGAAACATTGACGCCAGAACAGATTGAGCAAGGTTATGTCCTTGCGTGTTCGAGTACGATTCAGTCAGATGTTGAGGTTGAGCTGTAGCAGATGTGAAGTCGAGCTTTGTTAGAACGGTAAAAACAAAGTTGGCATAATAGAGACCAAAATTAAAGTAACAGATGTAAAAAGGCCACTTAGATCAGATAGAGAGAGCAGATCTAAGTGGCAACCTTCCTGTTTATACGGGGGAGTAAAACAAGAAGGGTTGCAAAGCCCATTACAGACTTCGCAGATATAATTATTATGTTGTGGAGCCGTTTGCGCTGAGTTAGTTACAAGATCGAAGTCGTTTAAACTTCAGGGTATGTCTTGTAACGAACACCCATCATCTGTTCCATACAGTGAACAACTTGGCAGCTGTAGCCAAACTCGTTGTCGTACCAAATGTAAAGAACAGCGCGGTTGTCTTGCGCGATAGTTGCAACACCGTCAACCACACCTGGGTGGCGAGAACCAACCAAATCGGTAGATACAATCTCGGTTGAGTCGGTGTAATCAATCTGTGCAGATAAAGTTGAAGATAGCGCCATTTCACGCAGGTATTCGTTCAACTCTTCTTTGTTTGTGCCTTTCTCAAGGTTTAGGTTTGCTACTGCCATTGAAACGTTTGGCGTAGGTACGCGAATCGCATTACCTGTTAGCTTACCTTCCATTTCTGGCATCGCTTTTGATACCGCTTTAGCAGCACCAGTCGATGTCAGTACCATATTCAATGAAGCAGCACGACCACGACGATCACCTGAGTGGAAGTTATCGATTAGGTTTTGGTCATTGGTAAATGAGTGAACCGTTTCGATGTGACCTGATAGGACACCAAACTTGTCGTGAACCGCTTTTAATACTGGCGTAATCGCGTTGGTTGTACAGCTTGCAGCAGAGATGATCGTGTCTTCTGGTTGAATGTCATTTTGGTTTACACCAAATACAACGTTCTTGATTTCACCTTTGCCTGGCGCAGTCAGTAGAACCTTCTTTGCGCCATTACACGCAACGTGTTGGCTTAGGCCTTCAGCGTCACGCCACACACCTGTGTTATCAACCACAAGTGCATTCTCGATACCGTAAGATGTGTAATCCACTTCTGCTGGCTTGTTTGCGTAGATAACTTGGATGAAGTTACCGTTAACGATGATCGCTTTACGTTCTTGGTCTACAACAATGCTGCCGTTGAATTGGCCATGAACAGAGTCACGACGTAGCAAGCTTGCACGTTTTTCTAAGTCACCATCTTTGCCGCCACGAACAACAATTGCACGTAAACGCAGTGGGTAACCTGGGCCACTTTTCTCGATCAATAGACGAGTAAGCAAGCGGCCAATACGACCAAAACCGTACAATACAACATCGCGAGGTTCTGTCATCGCCTCGCCTTCAAGCGATTCTAAAAGTGCAGTTTGTAGGAAATCATCCAACCCGTGTGTGTCTTCGCGATCTTGCCAGAATGTATGAGCAAGGCGACCAACATCGATACGACATGGAGACAAGTCCATAGAGAGAAGGTGTTGAATGATGGGTTGAGTCTGTTCTGCGGTAAGCGGAGAACCTGTGTAACGTTTTGCGATGCGGTGAGCTTTGATGATGTCGATAGTTGTTGCGTTAACCAGTGTTTTACCGAAGAGGATAACTTCAACGCCTTTTTGGCGGTACAACTGACCTAAAGTAGGAGCGATTGATTCAGCAATAGTTTGACTAGTTTGCCAGTCTAGGAGGTGCTTTTCGGGACTCATCTTTACTCGGGACCTTTCACGTTAATGTCTGCAATCATAGCGAATGTAGGGTAGCCATGAGTGCATTGGGGGAGTTGAGCTATCTAAGCTTTGGTGGTCTTTAACGCCACTTAAATTTGCTTGATATGCCTTGTGTGTAATTTGTAATTTTTATGTGGCAGGATTGTAAGGTACGACGAGTTATTCTGCTAGGAAAAATAAATGCAGATTAATTGTCTGAAAATTGGCTTTTAATTGGTCATAAATTAAGATTTTAGTGTCAAGAAAGGCTATTGACTTTAACAGTCTGTAGCACTTAATTTTCGCCAAAAAATACTCAGATCAAAACATAATGTGTAATAAAGGGAATTGCGATCATTAAAGATGTGATCATTAGCACTAGTTACACTTAAAAAGTAAACGACAGATAAGGTATTCAGCGAGTTTTCTTGTTCGACTTTTGAATAAGCTGAGTTTGAGTACAGAAAGTTAGTGACGCAAACGATTAGATCTCACAAATTTGACTTAACTTTGGTGTTTATTGGTTTCTAGAGCAGTGACTTGCTGTCATCTAGAGGCATAGCCTTATCCTTTCACTTGTTTAAAACAGACCTTCCTCTTTAAATCCTGTACGTGGATAACGACTGACGCCAATTCCCATGATTAGCTCATAATGTCATTTGTTCATATTCAATTTGATCAATAACTCCTGTTAATGTCCTATTCTTATATTGGGCTAGGTAAAAATACTATCGGGAAAGGAGTCGTTATAAAAATGATAAATATGTCAATTAGATGGCGTCTTATTTTTCTTTCAACAGTTTCTGTATTCATTATGTTTGGGTTTACAGTCAATGAAGTGCTCAAGAACGATAAGAAGATGAATCACCTTGAAGCAACGCGAATTAAGGTGGAAGCACTTCAATCTTTTAATGCTGTTTCAAGTGGTGCTTATCAATGGTTAGTGCTGTCTAAAGACTCGCCAGAGAAAGGTCCGTTGTTTTTAGAGCTGCAAGCGGAAGTGGATAGGCTTGCTCATTACGAAATACAGCTTCAACAGTTCGACAACAGTTGGACTGTCGAGCCGCAGTTGATTGAGTTAAAGAGTGTGTTAAAGAAGCTCGCGCGGGTAACCACTAGTATTGACAGCGACGCATCACAGATTACTGTCAGCAACGCACAGCAAACAGAACGAGCCTTTGACCTGTTAAAAGGCGTGTTAATGGAGCTGTCTGAATATCGTGCCAATATAGTGGACGAAAAGATCAGCCAAACAGATGCGATGTTTATCAATCTTACTCACTACGTGTTCTGGACTCAGCGAGAAGCGTGGCTGAGTTACCGCTTGTATCGTTCTCCAGAGCTGATCGATCAATATTTATTGAGCTATGTTGGTGCTTTAGAAAGGCAACAACAGCTGCTAGATACGTTTTTACGATCAGACAGCCACTCGCTGGAAATTAGCCAACTGTTAAACATGTTCTCCCAAGATGAATTTCAAGACCGTTTTACTGCTCGGCTTCTCAAAGGTGACTTCTCAGCACCTGAAATATATGAACATGTGGAAAGTTTAGAGCGAAAGAAGCTGGCGATCTCAAAGGCGGTTGGTGCTTATACCGATCAATTAAAGTTTGATTTGACAAAAAATATAGCGCTACAGAAAAGGCAAACGGCGGTTATGACATTGCTTATCCTTGTTGTTTCAGGTGCTTTGTTATGGCTTGGTGTCGCGACATCTTTGCGCTTAAATAGAAACTTATCGATTATCTTGAAAGGGGTGTCTGAATGCGCGGATAGTTACGGCAAGCCTAAGGTGATTCATATTCAAGGTAACGATGAACTTGCCGAGTTTACTGAAACCCTCAATCGAGTAATGGAACGTAACTATCATCACAACAAAGAGCTGATAATAGCAAAAGAAGATGCAATTTCGGCTAACAAGGCCAAGAGTGCATTTTTAGCGAACATGTCCCATGAAATACGTACGCCGCTTAATGGAATTATCGGTATGGCGGAAATTTTATCTCAGAGTCAACTGAGTGCTAACCAACAAGAGGTACTTGAGGATATCGAGTCGTCTTCACATTCGTTGTTGGTGTTACTCAATGACATTCTCGATCTTTCTAAGATAGAGTCGGGTAACTTAATGTTGTCGCCGCATAATGCCGATTTGCGAGAAGCGGTTTACGACTCTGTGAGCGTAATTTTGTCGAAAGCGATCAGTAAAGACATTGAACTCGATATCAACATTGATGCTCAAACCCCAACACAGCTGTTTTTCGATGAGTATCGTGTTCGACAAGTGCTAACCAATTTGCTGTCTAATGCTATTAAATTTACCTCAAAAGGCACGATTACAACGGATATTGCTTATACACCGATGTCTTTGGGGCGAGGTAAGCTTGAATGCAGTGTGTCTGATAGCGGGATTGGGATTGAGCCAGAGAAGCTAGAGTCCATTTTTGAACCTTTCACTCAAGAAGATGGCAGTATTACTCGCCAATTCGGCGGTACAGGGCTAGGGCTTGCGATTTGTCGGCAGCTTGTTGACTTGATGGGCGGCTATATTACCGCACGCTCAGTGAAAGGAGGAGGCTCTACATTCACCTTTTGTTTGTACGTAGACACGGTCGAGGCTCACGCTCAAACGTTCGATAACCTAAGCCGTGCGACAATTATTTCGAATTCTTTCAATTACCTCGATCAATTGGTCAAAGAGTGCGAGCGCTTAAATGTTCGACCTAATGTTGTGTCATCCATTTCGGATCTTGGTGAGAGCCTGAAAGAAAGTGACTTGGTACTTTATTGTCACACGCTGCATCACTCTATGAGGAAAGATCTTGAGGCGTTAAAGGCGTTGTATCCGCTGACTCGCGTTATTGTGTGCCAGCATCACCTATTTAAAACCAATCTAATCACAGAAACGGTTCACTCGACCCATACATTACCATTTTTGGGTAGACGCTTCTTAAACAGCCTACGATCGCTTGATGCCGGTGAAGTACAATCACCGACGGTGGAAGTAAAAGATGAAGAAGTTCGTTCTCTGAATCGACGTATTCTGATTGTTGAAGACAACCTGATGAATCAGAAGATAGCGAGCTTCTTCCTTGAGCAAGCGGGCTATGAATATTTGATTGCCAGCAATGGCCAAGAGGCGGTCGATGTCATCACCCAGGGCGCTCAGTTTGATGCCATTCTAATGGACTGCATGATGCCAGTTATGGATGGTATAACGGCGACTCGTGTGATTCGAGAGTGGGAGACAGATCAACAAACCCCACCACTACCCATTATTGCTTTAACCGCTAGTGTCTTAGAAGAGGACATCAAAAATTGCTTTGAAGCAGGCATGAACGCCTACTTGCCGAAACCTTATAAATCCCACCAACTGTATGATCTTTTCAGTAGCCTTGATATTGTCTAATGGTCCCAGTATCAAGGCTAGCGCTGTGTGATTTAGCGTACTTCTTGCCCAAGGCTGTATTGTGCAACACAGCGGCCTACGTAGCTGATTTTTAGTAACCCGGCCACTAATATGGTGCTGATGTGTGCGAAAATTTGAATGGGTAGTGAGAAGTAATCGGCCATCGGATAAGCAACAATAATACTGAGTAGCATTAGCAAGGCGGTGATCGCTAAACTGAAATTTGAAACAGAAAGTAGAGTTTGAAAGCGTTGAGTCATCGTCTTCATATTGAATTCCTAATTGCCATTAATAATTATGATACTTGTTATCAATAGCAATTAGCGTTCCAGTTATATTTTTATCATTAAATCAATGGTTTAATTTTATTGTTTCTATTTTTAAGTCGTAATGACTCTGTTTCTTTGTGTGTCTCTATGACCCATCTGTGTTCTTACCACTGTCTGAATCCACAAGTATCGATGTGGAATCGAACACCAGAATACAAACCCAGTCCAACGTTATTCTTTTGCCCAAATTCCGCATGAATCTTTTTAAGCTTCACGTGTAGATTTTCGCGAGTAATATCATTAGCAGGCACTAAGTCTAAAGCGCAGAACTCTAAGTGTTTACTTCGCAGTGCGCCACCCGCTTGCTTATTGTAGATATCGGTTCTTTCTCCAGACACAGGAATAACAACGCCAATCTCAGGCTCAATATATTGTTGAATGTACTTAAGGGTATTAATCATTTTTGGTACATGCTTTTTATTGGGTAGGGTAAACAGAGTGGTGTTGCTCATTGCCCAGTCGGTGCCTTGCAACAAGACTAAGTGCAGAGGCATGCTTTGGGTGATGCCGTTATCTTTGAGTTGCTGTCCGATCGCCTTGACTTGATCTTGGGCGTGGTTAAGGAGCATCCAACCTCGAAATGCTGATCTCGTGGGAACTTTGTAGCCATGAACATCGACTACGAGGTCGTCATAAGTGATTTCGGTTTCTTCGGTATAAAGTTTCTCAAATTTTTCAGGGTAAGGTTGCGTTGTTGATAGTGCCAAGGTAATCAGAATACTTCCGTACATAAAGTCTCTCCATCGCTTAGGTTCGCCTAGTTATTAACGTTCACCTAGTTACTTACGTACACTAAGGATATTACGTTCGATTAAGTATAGACGCCGGAATTTAGGCACAAAAAAACCCACTACAAAGAGTGGGTTACTAACATTGTTGCAAGTAAATTCTTTAGGTTAGATTACTTCTTACCTTGAGTTTGCTTGTCTTCTTCTGTTAGTTCACGAATACGACGGCTGATGTCGCGACGAGCTTTAGATATCTCTGCACTCTTGATGATGTGATCATCAACGCGGTCTTCGTAGTCAGCTTTCATGTTTTTGATAATGCCTAGGATCTCGTCGTGAGTCATCTCTGGCTTGATGTAATCAAGTAGGTTATCAAGAAGGTCGACACGCTTGCGGTTGTCACGAACTTTCTTTTCGTTGTCTAAAAGTTCACGCTTAAGTTTGTTCTTACGTCGTGCTTGGTTAACAATTTCAAATACGCTGCTCATAGATTCCTTTTCCTAATCGTCAAATACGTTGTCTGGTTCTGATTAAAGCACATCAATTGATGATGTAACAGTATTTAGATCAAAGCAAAAGTAAGGTTGTTTAATTATTCGTCACTCTCTCTAACGTGTGATTGTTTTTATCTTACCGTTCAAGTTAGTATCCCATCTAGATACTGCATTGATACGACATGTGAAATGAATCAACAACAATTGGAAACAGAAGATTTGGGCGACGATGTCGTTGAATCTTCGGCAGAACAAAATAAGCTTCGTGATGCGTATGTACAAGAGCGCACTAATTTGGAAGTCGTGGAAATAGAGCTAAATCGTTCTAAGATCATAATGATTGATGAACAAGGCAGAAAGAAACGAGTACCGATTTTGTCTGAGCATTAGCCATGACTGGCTGCATTGTTAAATGTTGAGATGGAATTATCAAAATAATAAAAAGGAAAAACGATGAACACAGTACTTTCCCCAATTGAAGCGAGAATTATCGGTTGTTTGATCGAGAAAGAAGTGACTACTCCAGATCATTACCCACTGACACTAAATAGCTTAACAACGGCTTGTAATCAAAAGAGTAACCGTGAACCAGTGCTCTCTCTGTCTGAGTCAGACGTTTTAGATGCGGTTGATGGTTTGATAGGACGTCGTATGGTGAGCGATGAAAGCAGCTTCAACAGCCGAGTTAATAAGTATCAGCACCGTTTCTGCAACACTGAATTTGGTGATCTGCAATTTACAGAGCAAGAGCGTGCAATCATCTGCTGCATGCTGCTTCGTGGGGCCCAAACCCCGGGTGAGCTTCGTACTCGAACTGGTCGTCTTGCAAACTTTAGCGATGTGAAAGAAGTTGAATCAATACTCGAAAAACTCGCGGCAAGAGAAGCGGGTGTGTTAGTCGTGAAGTTACCACGAGAAGCGGGTAAACGAGAATCACGCTACCAACACTTACTGAGCGGCGAAGTAGACATTGAAGCGTTTGCGACGGCATCGGTAAGCGCTGTTTCATCATCTGCAACCAGTGAAAAGTTTGAAGAACTTGAATCAGAAGTCGCGAGCTTACGTGAAGAAGTGGCAGAGCTTAAGGCTCTGGTTGAATCACTGCTTTAAATGTCGGAATCTGACAAAAATGCGGATTGGGTCGTGTATTTGATCCGCAATCGACACAATGCCCTTTATTGTGGAGTGACGAATAACTTAGAACGTCGATTCGAACAACATCAAACGGGCAAAGGTGCAAAAGCCTTAAAAGGTAAAGGCCCACTTAAGCTGGTTTGGAGTATTGGTGTTGGGTCAAAAAGTGAGGCGTTAAAGACCGAATACGCGATCAAACAATTACCTAAATCTCGTAAAGAAAAATTAGTATCACTCAAACTAATTATTGAGTGGCAACAAGACAAAATTCAGTATATTCCAGTATCGTAACTTATCGTTAGAGTTCTTATTCTCGGCTGAATGTTAGTCACGTGAATTGTTGCAAGGTTACCACTTAAGTTATTGATTAAATGGTAATGTTTTTACTTTCAATTGAGTTGTTTTATCTTAGGACTCATTAATCTTAGTCTCTATTCCAAATTTACACACTGCACATTTAGAATGACATTCCAATTAGTATTAGACGCTATCATTTATCCTCGTTGTCCTACATAATACCTTTCAGCCATACAAAGAGATGGTGTCATGCTAGGTTAAAAAAATGAGCCAAAGTAGCTCATATAAAACGAGAAAAATATGAAACGTTTACTTATATTATTGGGAGTTGCCGTGTTTTCTGCGTCTGCTCTCTCCCACGGTACCCACGTCCTGAATGGCTATTGGGAATATCAGGATTACCTCACTAAATTTCCAGAGCAAAAAGCATTGACCGATAAAATGGTTGAAGCTGTGCAAAATCCCCCTGTGCCATTGAGGCAAGTTCAGGATGAACCTATCACGATTTCAGTTGTGTACCCGGGGCAACAGATCTCTGATTATTGGGTTCGTAATATCCAAGCCTTTGAGAAACGCCTAGATAAATTGAGGATCAATTATCAAATAAATCAGGTTTTTACTCGTGATAATGCTAACCCCTCTCAGCAGAGTATCTCTTTGCAAGAAGCGATTGAAAATAAAACGGATTATTTGATTTTCACGTTAGAGACGACGCGACACCGTAAGTTTATTGAACATGTGTTGAGCTCAACGGACACCAAGTTGATTTTGCAAAATATTACCACACCAGTACGTGCATGGGCCGATAGGCAGCCGTTCATGTACGTGGGTTTCGACCATATGACGGGGAGTTTAAAGCTAGCGGATTACTTCAAACAAGTGAGTGAACCGGACAGCAAGTATTCTGTGTTATATCGTTCTGAAGGTTATATTAGTGATGCTCGTGGAGATACCTTTATCCATGATGTGAATTCTGATACTAACTTTGCTCTTAAGTCGTCGTTTTACACAAAATCAAGTAAAGAGAGCGGTTACCAAGCAGCTAAAATCAGCCTAGCTAACGATAAGGATCTAAACTTTATTTATGCATGCTCAACGGATGTTGCTCTGGGCGCAGCAGAAGCTATTCGAGAATCTGGTCGAGATGTCTTAGTTAATGGCTGGGGAGGCGGCTCTGCAGAATTGGAAGCTATAGCAAGGGGCGACTTAGATGTTACGGTCATGCGCATGAATGATGATACGGGTATTGCGATGGCAGAGGCAATTAAATGGGATCTTACCGGGTTGGAAGTTCCTACCGTTTATTCAGGTGAGTTTGAAATTGTGACTAAAGAGGATTCTCCAGATCGTATTTTAGAACTTAAGCAGCGAGCATTTAGGTACTCAGACCAATAATGAAAAAAAGCTACGCCATTACACCAAAGAACACTTTAGCCAAATTAATTACGCGTATCATTATTTTAGTGATTGGCGTGATGGCGCTTGGCGTGCTTATTCATAACTACGAAACAAGCAGTAGGATCGTTAAGCAAGAGACGAATAGAACGGTTAAGCAAACTTCTAGCTTGATCCAAAACATGTTCGATTATCGATTGTCAGTGCTGCAAATCCATCAAGACAGTAGCTCACACAGTGAAACTTTAAGGGAGTATTTTGATACCAACAATGAAGAGGCTCTGAGCTACTTTTTTTATGGTGTTGACCAACGTGAGCCTGATTATGCTCCTGATTTGCGTTTTGTTTCAACTTATAATGGTTTAGCTTGGGAAGATGGCAATGGGCAGTTCTATGGTTTGGATGAATCTAGTTTAAAACATATATCTGATGAGGTCGCTTTTAGCAGTAACTGGCACTTCATCCAGCTGACTACGGATATCGGTAAGCGTCATTTGTTGGCTCGACGAACGCCTATTGTTGATAACAAGACTGGTGAAGTTCTAGGGCAGCTTTATGTTGCTATTGTTCTAGACAACAACTTTCCATTGGCTGAATCTATCCAGCAAGGCAGTAATTGCGAAAATATCGTCATTGAAGCGCATGGTACTCCTGTGACATCGACATTCAGTGGCGACGAAAGCTATACGATAAAAGACGTCCTCAGTTATAAAACGTATGAGCAACTACCTCGTCATTTCGTCACTATTGCAACCATTAAGATCAATGCTGTTGAAACTCCTCTAACCATTCGCGCGATCCAGAAAAACACTAACCTCATTGCACTCGAAGACAATTATGAACGTACCATCATTGTTATGATTGTGGTGATCATCATCATGTCTTTCCTTGCGCGAGCTTGGATTCAAAGAAGAGTCGCGGCAGAACTTGATAAGTTAATGGAGTTCACTCGCTCTGCAAGTGGCAATGAAGAGTTCAGCAAGTTTGATGGTTCAAATATTTTCGAATTTCACCACATTGGCTGCACGTTGGAAGATACTTTTGAGCGCTTATCTGAGCAACACCAAAAATTTCAAGATCTGTTTAATTTTGCGCATTCGCCAATTTTGGTTTGGTCCGAAAAAGGTGACTTAATTCAGATGAACCCAGCGGCTCGTATGGCGCTATTTGATGAAGATGATAACTATGGTGCAATGGCTCGAGAGTTTGAGCTCCGTATGTTGCCGAATATCCAGATGGTGGTTCAAGGCTCGAAACTAACGGGTATTAATGTGCCAATCGGCGAGAAGGTTTTTCGCTGGAACATGTCTGCAATCCGTGTTGAACACGGCATCAGCGGTGTGGTGGTGCAAGGTCAAGATATTACTAAACTTATAGAAGCAGAAAGACAGGCAGATCGAGCGCGTGAAGAGGCAGAGCATCTTGCCAGTGTGCGTGCAGACTTCCTCGCTAAAATGAGTCACGAAATTCGTACGCCACTGAATGGTATCCTCGGTGTCTCTCAGTTGCTTAAACGTTCAATACACAGTGAAGATAACCGTGATCAGGTTGATGTACTTTGTCATAGTGCAGAACATCTATTGGCGGTACTAAACGATATTTTGGACTTCTCTAAGATAGAGCAGGGACAATTCAATATTCAGAAGAAAGATTTCCTTCTAGGAGAGTTGGTTAACACCTTAGATAGCATCTATCGCCCACTTTGTGAGGATAAATCCGTCGAGTTCACCATTGTGAATCACTTGGTTGATGACATCGAAATAAACACCGACCAGGTTCGCTTGAACCAGATCATGTTTAATTTACTGAGCAACGCCCTTAAGTTCACACATCAAGGCAGTATTTCCGTCAGTTTTGAAATCGAAAGTATCTTGAATACTGATTACGCTAGCTTGATTGTTCGAGTAAAAGACAGTGGCATCGGTATTGATGAGAGTAAGATCGATGCTATTTTTGAACCTTTTGTTCAAGCAGAAGAAACGACGACTCGGGAGTATGGTGGTACAGGACTTGGACTTACGATTGTAAAGAACCTTGTCGATATGCTGGAGGGAGACATTCAAGTCCGAAGCGTTAAAGATCTGGGGTCTGAGTTCATTGTAGAAATCCCAGTGGAGTTACACTCCAAGCCTCTGTTAGCCGACGTTAAGAAACAAGCCGACATGGAGCCTGAGGCGTTGTTTAATCGTTCGTTGAAAGTGCTGCTAGTGGAAGATAATCACACCAACGCCTTTATCGCACAGGCATTTTGCAAAAAGTATGGGATGGTGGTTACTTGGGCAAAAGGTGGCTTGGAAGCGATAGAGCTAGCAAAAAGCACGGTTTACGATCTTATCTTAATGGATAATCAACTCCCTAATCTTGGTGGGATTGAAACCACACAGCAACTAAGAGAGCAAATTGGCGTAACAGCTCCGATTTATGCGTGTACTGCCGATGCTCAAGAGTCAACAAGAGATAGATTCATGGCTGCTGGAGCAAATTACGTGATCGTAAAACCGATAAAAGAAGCGTCGTTGCACAAAGCTTTTGTTCATTTCAAACAATTGTACTGGGCTGATACTCAGCATTAAGCTGAAGATTAAATGGTGCTCTTTAACTGGTTGTAAATGGTGTCATCTAATTGATAAAATTGAATAAGTTTTACGGGTTTCGAGCTGAGTAAGAGCTCTTTTTGTATCTGTATTCCCTTTAGCTTGTATTCCTGTTAGCGTGTATTTAGATAGAGCCAGTGACAAAAGCTTGTTCCAACAGAAGCGTTTTCAACTCATCACTCATATTTAGGTGTTGAGGAAACTGAATGCCTAATAGCCAGCCTTGTTTTTGCCTTTTCTTGCTCACCACGGTGTAAACCAGATCGTCATCCAAATGTTCATTTAAATTGGAATTTACTTTTATCTTCCAGCCCACATCGATATCTGACTGTTGAGTAAGATAGATACCGCAGCCTGAAGCTGAAAAATCAACCAGAGTGGCATCTAGTGATAGAGTATCAACGGTGACTTCACAGCTGAGACGCATCTTATACCTTTCATGTTCACGGATCGGTTTGTTCGCAAAGCTTGAGGGAGGGCGAAGGAAGATAAGGTGTGCTGGCGAGGTGATGTGGGCCAGTACAGTCGTCTTAAACGCGACAATGTGTCCAAGTTCAGTATCGGTAATAGCACGAACAATAATATCAACGTTGATGAGCTTTCTTAGCGTTAGTGCTTCGGTCGCTTTTTTTGAAAGTTCAAGTATAAGGTACTGATCTTCTTTGTGTCCGATATAAAGTGTGCTGATCTGGATTGAGTCATCTAGGCCAAACTCCAATACACCCACTGTTTTTGTACCTGGTTTAAGGTATCTGAACAGTTCTAACCTTCTGTCTTTATGCATATTCGTTACTAAACAATATTGATCGTTTGATAAAATAATATAACGCTCTGATAAAACTATGTCATTAGTTTCATTGAAGTAATTAGTCATGGACGTCAAAAAAATGAATAACGGATTCAAGGAAACAACGGCTTACTCTTGCTGAAAAACAAGATACACTGCTTCAGATATGTACTTGATGGAGAAATATTAAATGGAACTGCAAACCTTATTAAATACTCTGGCTGATACCCCAGAAAGCGTGCAATTTGAAGACACAATACAAGTGATAGAAGCTCATTATGATTTTGCTGAGAGTGAATTTCGTAATGGCGATGTAGTGAATGCCGCTGGGCAGAATAATGGTTCGTGTAAGATTTTTGCTTTTGGTTTAGAGCAAGGTCTATCTGCAGAGCAAACACTTGCTTGTTTTGGTCAATTTTATCGTAATGACGTATTAGGTTTTCCAGAGAACACTGACCATCAAAATATTCGTAACTTCATGACTCATGGCTGGAGCGGTATACAATTTTCTCAGCCTGCGCTGATTGCAAAATCGAAGTAACCACTAACTAGATAACTATTAGTAAGTAGTGGGTCGAAACTTAATGTCGTATCTTGAAGCGAGAGAACAACCTCTCGCTTTTTTGTATATGATGAACAGGCTCGTAAGCTGCTGAGTAGCTTTGTAAGCTATTGATTATGTTTGCAAGCTGTTGATTATGTATGAAAACTCTTGACTAGGTTCGTAAGCTACTGAATAGGCAAGGCAGACAGGCATTTACGGCACATGCACGCACCAGTTTTTGGAATGTTGCTAGTATCACGCTTCTCTAACTCAAAACACCAACACGTCTCTTTACCCGCACTAATATCGCATTGAGCTGGCTCATGACACTGCGGACATTGGTGAGTCGAACTCTCGCCACTAAGGTTATCCATGACTGACGTTCGTTCGTCTTCAGATAAGCCTTTCCAACCTATAATTTCATCCATTGTTCGAAAGCAGCCACTGCACATTCCGCCATTATTTTTACAAGCCGCTCGGCAAGGTGTTTTCATCTATCTAACCCATGATTCATTTGGGCTGAAATGTAGCATATTTGTTTCCTTTTTAAGAGTCATCAAACCAAAAACACAAGGGTCTGTTGATCTTTCGAGCTGATTTTTGCAGCACTTTGTGGGAAATTTCTACAAGGCAGAGGCTTTGAAGTGTAGCTAGCCTACATGAGAAGCCGATAACACAGTAGAA
The DNA here is from genome assembly GCF_041439815.1 of Vibrio sp. 1F279. NCBI lineage: Bacteria > Pseudomonadati > Pseudomonadota > Gammaproteobacteria > Vibrionales > Vibrionaceae > Vibrio > Vibrio sp. 1F279. The sequence goes on from NZ_JBGOOU010000005.1 coordinate 103,824, forward strand.
ATGAACCACAAAGGCTGCCCGAAGGGTTCGGTTAGAATCGTTTTATACTTTGTTAAGATGTATTTACTTAGAATGACTAGGCTACATACATCTTGCCGCGCCTAAAACGATTCTATCTCGAACAAAAATTTAACCACGAAAGGTCAACAGACCCTAAGTAAAATCGACAAATGACCTCGTAATTTAAAGGCTTTTCATGTAGCATCTCGCCCCTTTTGTTGAGTGGGGGATATTATGTTTATTGGGTTTGATTATGGAACAGCGAACTGTTCTGTCGCGGCGATGGTTGATGGAGAACCAAGCCTGTTACCATTAGAAGGTAGCAACCATTATATTCCCTCAACGGTATTTGCACCTACTCGTGAGAGCGTTTCTGAGTACCTATTTCGCCATTTGAATATCAAACCGAGTGATGCGATTGGTGAGCAGGTGTTGCGACGTGCTATCGCTCTGAACCGAGAAGAGAGTATCGACCTAGTGCCAGAAGACATGGCATTTGGTCAGGCTGCATTGGACCTTTATTTGGAAGACCCTCGTGACGTTTATTACGTTAAGTCCCCTAAGTCTTTCCTTGGTGCCAGTGGATTGCATGATGTTCAGGTGAGTTTCTTCGAAGATTTAGTGTGCGCCATGATGGCGAATATCAAGCATCAAGCTGAAATCACGACTCAAGAGCCGATCAAACAAGCTGTTATTGGGCGACCAATTAACTTCCACGGTCGTGGTGGTGAAGAAGCAAACCGACAAGCAGAAGATATACTCTCACGTGCAGCCAAACGTGCAGGTTTCCTTGATATCGCTTTTCAGTTTGAACCGGTCGCTGCAGGCCTTGATTACGAAAGTACTCTGACTGAGAACCAAACGGTATTGGTTGTCGATATTGGTGGTGGTACCACCGATTGCTCATTGTTAGAAATGGGGCCAAGTTGGTCTGGTAAAGCGAACCGCACCCAAAGCTTGTTAGCACACAGTGGACAAAGGGTAGGGGGTAATGATCTTGATATTTACCTTGCCTTCAAACAATTGATGTCACCTTTCGGTATGGGTAGTAAGGGTATTTCGGGTATCGATATGCCGTTGACTCAATTCTGGAATCCAATTGCGATAAACAATGTAGAAGCTCAAAAAAACTTCTATTCAAGGGAAAACCTAGCCGCGTTAAAGTTACTTCGTAAAGAAGCTTCAGAGCCTCAAAAGTTAGACCGTTTAATGAAGGTCTATCACGATACTTTAGGTTACAGCATTGTGCGTCGGGCGGAAGAAGCCAAGATTGCATTGGCAGAATCCTCCCAATATCGAACAGCAATCAATGTTGCATCAGAGCTGATTGAAGTGGATATCTCCGTTGACCAGATGATAGAAGCGATTGACACGCCAAAATCTAAGATGATTGAATTGGTTAAAGAAGCGATTCAACAAGGTCAGAAAAAGCCAGATGTCATCTACATGACGGGCGGTTCTGCCCGTTCTCCTATTCTTCGAGAAGCAGTACAACAAGCCGTACCGAATGTGCCAATTGTGAGTGGTAACTATTTTGGTTCCGTAAGTTCAGGCCTAGCACGTTGGGCTGAGGTTTGCTTCAAATAAGAATGTACTAACTTGTATTAGGGCAACCAGTCACGGATTGGTTGCCCTTTTTTTGTATTTTCTCTAGTGAACTTTCAATAAAGCAATAGCCAATAATTAATAAAGCAACTTATCCTAGTTCAAATTGGGAATTGTTTCACAAGGCTAAATATTTCAGTACGGCTCATTATGTTACAGGATGTTTCTAAGTTAATGGTATGTCGCAGAATGGTCTGGAAAGTCGTTTGTAGCTTAAGTGTCTAATGCTGTTTTTATGATTGGAAAATCAAAAAATCAAAGGTTTTTATATCAAAGAATACCAAAAATTAGCTGGAGGTTTGTTTTTAATGCTTTGTTTTTAATGGTATTTTTTGTTTTTATAGCACGATTTTTTTTATTTTATATATTTTAATGCAACTTTTTTGTCAGTCGTATATTAGTGTTTTCCCACTTGTTAAATGCAGGTAACAACCTCTTCGTAAGTACGAGGTTGTTATGGAATCACTCTCCCAGTTACAAATGGATATGACAATGAATAAGAAACTTTTAGCGCTAGCAATTTCTGGTGCAGTATTTGGTACACAGGCAGTTGCGGTAGAGCTTTATAACGAAGACGGTACAGCCTTCTCTGTTGGTGGTCACGTTTCTGTAAACCTGAATGGTTCAGAGAAAGGCGATACGGATGTTGGTACAAACTCACCACGTATCAACTTTAATGCTACGCAAGAATTAGGTAATGGCTTCACAGCTGACGCTAAAGGCGAATGGGCGCTTAATTACCTAAACGGTGGTGATGAGTCGTTTACTACTCGTCTTGGTTACGTAGGTTTAACTCATGATGAGCTAGGTCGTGCTGTTGCAGGTACGCAGTGGGCGCCATACTACGATGTAGCTTCAGCTACTGATATGCCGATCGCTTTCGCGAACGATTTCTTATACGACAACCACGGTGCGCTAGGTACTGGTCGTGCAGACAAAATGGCAAGTTACCGCAACGGATTTGATTTTGGTGAAGCGGGTGAGCTTAGCTTTGGTCTAGGTTGGCAGGGTAGTAACACAGTAACGACAGACGTTTACGATGACACAGATATCAACGATATCATTCACTCTCGTACAACAGTTGCGTACGATGATCGTATTCAAGCGACTCTTGGTTACTCAATCGCTGGTGTTAAATTGGGTTATGCCTTCAACACTGGTGACTTCAAAGAGGGTGGTGTTTCTAAGACGGCTGAATCTCACCTAGTTTCTGCTGCATACGGTTCTTACGGCTCAGGTTTATACCTAGCAGGTATCTACGCTTCAAACGAAAACATGAACGTAGGCCTTGAAGAAAGTGATGCATATGAATTGCTAGCGGCTTACGCTTTAGCGAACAGCTTAAACTTAAGCGTTAACTACGAAGTTGTTGAAGGCGAAGCGACGAAAGGCGCGGCAACACAAACTGACCGTGAAGAGCTAGCTCTACAAGCTGAATACAACTTTACGAGTAATGTTGTTGGCTACACTGGCTATCAGTTTGATCTAAACGATGCAGACAACAGAAAAACTGACGACAAGTGGACTATTGGTGCTCGTTTCTACCTATAAGTCGCGACTCATTTAGTTTGACCACTATTATGCATAGTGTTTACTTCTTAAATTTACCTTTTCGGATACTGTCCTAGACACCATGCTAAGCCCTCTCAAGCCTTTTGGTTTGAGAGGGCTGCTTTCGTTCTATACGCATCTGTTTTAGCTTTTCCTTCATGTTACCCAGCCAGCCATTCATTTCATCTACGTAGCTATGGTCTACGCAGCGATGATCTATGCAGCTATGGCTCTTGTCATCAGTTCTTATACGTCGCGATCTTCGAATAAAAGTATTTAAATCATTTAATTGAGCTAAAGATCAGAATTTAGATATTGGTAACCATCTTGTCGAAGATTCTCTTTTAATGTTGCGGTAAACTCTGCGCTCCAAAAAACAGTTTAGGGACAAACTATGAGCAGCGTTGTAGATCAGGAGCAATTGATGAATTCGAAACGAACAGCAACACCCAGCAAAGTACTGTGTATTGGGCGCAATTATGTTGATCACATCGAAGAGCTTAATAATGTTATCCCTGACTCTATGGTGGTGTTTAATAAGCCGAGCACTAGCGTTACGTCTTCTCTATCATCTTTCCATCAAGAAACGTTACATTATGAAGCTGAAATCTGCTTCATTGTTGAAAACGGTGAATACTCTGCCGTGGGGCTAGGTTTAGACCTTACCAAACGCGAGTTACAAAGTAGTTTGAAGGCAAAAGGTCTGCCTTGGGAACGTGCTAAAGCTTTTGATGGTTCTGCTGTTTTTAGTCGCTTTGCTCCCATAGATAACTTGGACCTCTCTGACTTAAACATAGAGTTATTTATTAACTGTGTCCGCGTTCAAAAAGGGCATGTTGAACAGATGCTTTATTCCCCACAGACCATCCTCGAAGAGTTATCTTCTTATACGACTTTGCTTGACGGTGATGTTGTGATGACGGGCACTCCGAAAGGTGTTGGAGAGGTACATCAAGGTGATATTTTCCTTGGTCGTCTAAAGTGTGGCGAAACCACTGTGATTGAGATCGAGTGGGTAGCACGTTAATTAGTCTTTTGTATTTAGTTAATAAATTGGTTTTACTGTTCATTGATGGTGTTTAATTCGATCAATTTAATACCTAGCAACTGATTGCATCTGGAAGGGTGTTAGTAATTGATATAAAATTCGCCTCCATTTTTATCAATACTGAAACCCATGATCGATTTAACCATCCTACCTGTTTACCTGACGGCCGTTGTAGCTCTTCTCCTTTTACCAGGCCCTGATATGTTACTCATCGCAAGCTCAAGCATGAGCTATGGCCGTAAAGTCGGTGTGTTTGCGAGCTTAGGTAATGCGACTTCTGGAATTATCCTGACAGTATTGGCAGCAATGGGCGTTTCAGCATTGATTGCGATGAGTCCAGTGGCTTTAAAAGCCCTTCATCTATTAGGCGGTGCATACTTATTAAAGATGGGGTGGGATTGTCTTCGAACAGAACAGGGCGGTGCGCCTGAGTTAAGCGACAACCGTGCTGCAAAAGCGTACTACCAACGAGCACTTATTAGTAACCTGCTTAATCCTAAAGCGTTGGTTTTTTTCGTGATGTTCTTACCGCAGTTTGTATCGACGAGTATTGAAGCGACTTCGGGTGAGCAGATGCTCGTTCTGGGCTTATTGCTGAATGTGCTAGGTTTGACGTTCAACTTTTTACTTGTGGCGTTAGTGGGTACTATTGGTAAATCTTTGGTAGAAAATGCTAAGTTTCGTACCTATCAGCAAAAAGTGATGGGCGGAGTTTTCATCGTGTTAGCGGTGTGGATGTTGTCTTCTTTCTTTACCTCGTAGACTGCAACTCAAACAGTTTATTGGGGTTGGCCGCCGATACAAAAATGGACGCTTCGAGCGTCCATTTTTTATGTCTATCAGTTACATATTGTACTTCATTGAACTGATGTTTTGAAAGAATGATGAGCTAAGAGTTCAGCTCTTTCTGGTGTTGTTCGATGAGCTTATCCATGTACTCTTCACCGCGCTTGCGAGTATCGTCATAGGTTTCTGTCCCTTCGAACTTTGTTACCGTCTCATAATAAACCTTAACTTTTGGCTCTGTACCTGAAGGTCTTACGATAATGCGTGAACCATCCTCGAGGTGATAGATGAGTACGTCACTTGCAGGCAGGTTAATGGCTTCAGTATTGCCTCCAATGACGAAGCGTAAAGAAGACTGCAGATCTTCAATCACAGAGATAGCGACACCGTTAATCGCTTTAGGCTGTGCTGAGCGGAGCTTAGAACCAATCGATGGTGAATCTGGGTCTAGGGCAATACTTCGCTGCGCGTTGGTATGAACCCCATGTTCAAATGAAATTTGAGCGAGAAGATCCCAAACGGTTCGCCCTTGAGATTTTAACTCCTCAACCAGTTGAGCAAACACGACGATAGCAGACAGCCCATCTTTGTCTCGTACCTGAGTACCAATTGTGTAGCCTAATGCTTCTTCATAGGCGAACAAGAACTCGTTTTTCTCATCTTCTAATTGCATGCCAATATTCGCTAACCATTTAAAGCCAGTCAGCGTTTGGAAGTAAGTCGCACCATGGGATTGAGCCACTTTCTCAAGTAGAGTTGAAGATACGATACTGTTACCAACTAACTGGTTTTTAGTGTGTGGCTTTGATAGCAAGTAGTGCGCGAATAACACACCCACTTGGTCACCCGTGAGCATTTTATAGGAAGCATCTTCAGTTCTGACTTTATCATCGGTTCGAACGGCAACCGCAAATCGGTCTGCATCTGGGTCATTAGCGCAAGCGATGTCGGCATCGACACTTTTTGCTAAGTTAACCACAAGATCCATAGCGCCTTTTTCTTCCGGGTTGGGGAAGTTCACGGTTGGGAAGTGACCATCTGGCTCTCTCTGTTCGGCAACACTGAACACCTTATGGAAACCAGAATCATGAAGTAGATCTTCCGCCATTTGTGCACCGACACCATGCATAGCGGTATAGGTGATGGTGGTGTTCGCCGATTCGCTCTCTTTACTCACGTGTGGGCTCTGGTTGATCGCAGCGCGGTACGTTTGATAATAGCCTTCAGTTAACCATACCAACTTACCTTGTGTTTCAGCGTCACTAAGGCTCATCAATGGGATGGGCTTGGTCGATGCGATGTCTATTTCAGCAGCAATGCCTGCATCATGAGGGGGAATGATTTGAGCGCCATTCTCCCAGTACACTTTGAAGCCATTGTACTCCGGCGGGTTGTGGCTCGCCGTCACGACAACCGCCGCTGCCGCGTTGAAGTGCTCAATACCAAAGGCAACGATAGGTGTCGCTGCAACATTCGAAGTTAGGTAAACCTTAATACCTAAAGCGGTGAGTACAGAAGCTGTATCAATCGCGAATTGCTTTGAATCTAAACGGCCGTCGTAGCCAACCACTACACCACGCATAGAGGCATTTGCGACATGTTCAATTAAATAGTGGCCAAGGCCTGTGGCCGTTTCTTGTATGACCAAGCGGTTCATTCTATTTGGGCCGCATCCGACTTTGCCGCGCAGTCCCGCCGTTCCGAATTCTAATCGTTGAATAAAGCGGTCTTCAAGTTCGTCGTGCATTCCCTCATCGATAAGGTATTGAAGCTCTTCACGAGTTCTTGGGTCTGGGTCTCTCGCTAACCAGTTCATTGCATCTTGCATAATCACTAAACCTTTTAATATCGGGGTGTCTTTCTGTTGATTTAATTTAAATGATACTGATTATCATTTCTATGAAAGCAATCGTAAAACTCAATTTAAAATAAATCCCAACAGTAAGGGGAAGGCATATGGGTAAAGCCACTTCAAATAATTGACTGTTTAATAAGTAAACTTACCTTGAACAATTGGATATCACTAACTAGCCTCTTACATAAATATAACAAAACTTAACAAATTCGTCGTTTTTGAATCTTTAGTGGAAACTTCCAACGCTTATGATCCGTATTGGTTCTTAAGTTGAGATGAGGTCAGCATCCCGTTTACAGGCTAGTTCCATGTGAGTTGTAGATTGAGATTCAGCTTTTCATGTTCAGCTGGAATAACAATGAATGTTGTCTGGCTCGGAATGACACATAGCTCGTAATAACATGTAGTTCGTAATGAAACGTAGCTCGCAACGAATATAGCTCGTAACGAAACAGAGCTCGCAACGACATTTAGGTCGCAAGTATCCAATTAGGAAGGATAAGGAGAGATCTTTTGAAAAGATTACTGGTTAGGCTAGCGTGGCTTTTGAAAAGTTTTGTTGTGGTTTTGGTGTCGCCTTTGGTGCATGCAAGCAGTGAATACAACATGACTCAAGGTGTCACTGAGATCAGCGGTAAGGTATACGAGCTTCATATGCTGATCTTCTATATCTGCTGTGCGATTGCTTTTGTTGTTTTTGGAGTGATGTTCTATTCGATTCTGAGGCACAGAAAGTCGAAGGGGGCGGTTGCTGCCCATTTTCACGAAAGCACGAAAGTAGAAATTCTTTGGACCATCATTCCTATTATTATCCTTATCGCTATGGCGATACCCGCCACTAAAACCTTGATAGCGATGGAAGACACATCCCAATCAGATCTGACCGTTAAAATCACAGGGTCACAATGGAAATGGCATTACAGCTATTTTGGTGAAGACGTTGAGTTTTTCAGCCTCCTAGCAACCAGTGACAAAGAGATTGAAGGAATTGAAGTGAAAGGCGCGCATTACCTGTTAGAAGTTGATAAGCCACTTGTACTGCCTATCAATCGCAAAGTCCGATTTTTGATGACTTCCGATGATGTTATTCACTCATGGTGGGTGCCAGCTTTTGCCGTTAAGAAATATACCATTCCGGGTTTTATCAATGAGGCTTGGACAAAGATAGATGAGCCCGGTGTTTATCGAGGCCAGTGTGCTGAGTTATGTGGTCGTGCTCATGGCTTTATGCCGATAGTGGTGCATGCGATGGAAGAAGCTGAGTATGACGCATGGTTAGCCGAACAAAAAGAATTGGCGGTAGCCGCACAGCAAGCCGCGCAAGATGCATTAGATGCGTCACTTTCCTTGGAAGATCTCAATACCATTGGCGAAGAGGTGTATAAAACTCGTTGTGCGGTGTGTCACCAAGTTAACGGCGAAGGTATTCCCGGAGCATTTCCTGCCATAAAAGGAAGCCCTATTGCGCTTGGCGATGTGGATGTTCATATCGACACCATTGTTTATGGTCGTGGCGGGACGGCGATGCAAGCATTCGATAATCAGTTAACCGAGAAAGAGATCGCAGCGGTAGTGACTTATCAACGAAATGCTTGGGGTAATAACACCGGCGATATTGTTCAGGCTTCAGATATCAACGCTTATAAAGCCAAGCAAGAAGGCGGGGAACAAGCTTCTGACGAACAAGGTTCAACGGACGAAACGCAAGGTTCAACGGATGAAACGCAAGGCTTAATGGATGAAGCACAAAACGATGCTAAGGAGCAGTTATGAGTTCACCAATCAATAAGCCGGTGAAATCGGCTCCAGCAGAAGATCAAGCACTGAGCCATTCTGCAGAAGGCACATTGGGTAATAATGATTTGCCTGTTGATGATCACGACTCACATGCGGCACCTAAAGGCTGGGCTCGTTGGCTGTATTCAACCAATCATAAAGACATCGGAACATTATATCTCTGGTTCAGTTTCGCGATGTTCTTAACGGGTGGTGCCATGGCAATGGTGATCCGTGCTGAGCTCTTCCAACCAGGGTTACAACTCGTTGAGCCCGATTTCTTCAATCAGATGACCACAGTCCATGGCTTGATCATGGTGTTTGGCGCAGTAATGCCCGCTTTTACGGGCTTGGCTAACTGGATGATTCCGATGATGATCGGTGCTCCAGATATGGCGTTGCCGAGAATGAACAACCTCAGTTTCTGGATTCTGCCTTTTGCATTTTTAATCTTGATCGGATCTTTGTTTACTGAGGGAGGCGGGCCGAGTTTTGGTTGGACATTTTATGCTCCGCTCTCAACAACTTATGGCCCAGACAGCACCGCGCTATTCGTATTCTCAGTTCATATTATGGGGATCAGTTCGATCATGGGGGCGATTAACGTGATCGTAACCATAGTCAACATGCGCGCGCCGGGTATGACTTGGTTCAAGCTACCGATGTTCGTATGGACATGGTTAATTACCGCTTTCTTATTAATAGCCGTGATGCCCGTGCTCGCGGGTGCGGTTACCATGGTGCTGACCGACAAATACTTTGGTACTAGCTTCTTTGATGCCGCTGGTGGTGGGGACCCGGTGATGTTCCAGCACATATTTTGGTTCTTTGGGCACCCCGAAGTGTACATCATGATCTTGCCGTCTTTTGGTATTGTCTCAGCCATCATTCCAGCATTCAGTGGCAAGCGTCTGTTTGGCTACCACTCTATGGTGTACGCGACTTGTAGTATCGCATTGTTGTCATTCTTGGTTTGGGCGCACCACATGTTCACCACGGGTATGCCAGTATTTGCTGAATTGTTCTTCATGTATTGCACTATGCTGATTGCGGTGCCGACCGGTGTGAAAGTCTTCAACTGGGTGGCGACCATGTGGCGGGGTGCTTTGACTTTTGAAACCCCAATGCTGTTTGCGATTGCCTTTATTGTTTTGTTTACGATTGGTGGGTTATCTGGATTGATGCTTGCTATCGTGCCTGCGGATTTCCAATACCACGATACCTATTTTGTTGTGGCTCATTTCCACTATGTTCTGGTGACAGGCGCCGTGTTCTCAATTATGGCTGCTGCCTATTATTGGCTGCCTAAGTGGACTGGGTATATGTACGATCACAAGCTCAGTCTGTGGCATTTCTGGACGTCGGTAATCTCAGTTAATGTACTGTTCTTCCCTATGCACTTTTTAGGGCTAGCGGGCATGCCGCGTCGTATTCCAGATTACGCCATTCAATTTGCTGATGTTAACCAAGTGGTGTCGATTGGTGGTTTTGCCTTTGGGTTGTCTCAGTTGATTTTCTTATGGCTGGCTATTAAGTGCGTAAGAGGCGGAGAGCCTGCACCAAGCAAGCCTTGGGATAGGGCTGAAGGGCTAGAATGGACAGTACCAAGCCCTGCGCCTCACCACACCTTTACTCATCCGCCGAAAGTGGATTAGAGGGCAGAACCATGAGTGATAAGCAAAGCGATCCCAATCAAGATAAAAAACAACCTAAGCGCCTGTCTAATAAGCGATCGACCAAAAAGCTGACGGGCTACTTGGTGTTGAGCGTGGTTGTGATGTTTGGCTTCGGTTTCGCTTTGGTGCCGCTCTACGATGTGATGTGTGAGGCCTTAGGCATCAATGGCAAAACTAATACTGTTTCAGCGGTGCAACCTCAGGGAATGCAGCCAGACTACTCTCGTACGGTTCGAGTCGAATTCATGTCCCACATCAAGCCAGATATGCCATGGCAGTTTTCGCCTGAAGTTCGAGTGTTAGAGGTTCATCCTGGTGAGGTGGTTCAAACTAACTACATTGCCAAAAACCTTTCTGGAGCCTCATTGGTTGGCCAAGCCGTACCGTCGGTTTCTCCAGGTATGGGGGCAACCTACTTCAATAAGATGGAATGCTTTTGCTTTAATCAGCAGCCATTGGACGGGCACAAGAGCGCAGAAATGGGTTTGATATTTTACATTGAGCCAGATATTCCAGAATCGATACATACGCTGACGCTCTCTTACACATTATTCAATATCACGAATGAGGTGGGTGCTGCGGCCAATAAATCTGAGCCTAACGTACTCGCAAGTAACTAGGAATTTACAGAACCAGTATCAACATAAGGAGTTGAGCGATGAGTTCTAAAAAGGAAGTGTATTTCGTTCCACATCAAAGTCACTGGCCATTGGTGGGTGCTGTAGCGCTGTTTTTGGTCGCGGTTGGCGCTGGCTTGACGGTGCAAAACATGGGTACCGACGCCGCAGGTGGTGTATTTGGCAAAGCGGTGTTGTTAGTCGGGTTTGCAGTGCTGCTTTACATGCTCGCAGGCTGGTTTAGTAATGTGATCACAGAATCATTAAGTGGAGTTTATTCTGAGCAGATTTCTCGTTCTTTTAGACAAGGAATGAGTTGGTTTATTTTCTCTGAAATCATGTTCTTCGGCGCTTTCTTTGGCGCGCTTTTCTATGCTCGCATGATTTCTGTGCCTTGGATTGGTGGTGCGGGCAATAATGAAATGACCCATGAAGTATTGTGGCCGATGTTCCAATCAATATGGCCACTAACGACTACCCCTGATGGCGTAACGACACAAGCCATGCCTTGGCAAGGTATCCCTCTTAAGAACACCATTATTCTGCTGCTTTCCTCTGTGACGCTGCACATGGCACATATCAGTCTTGAGCAAAATAAGCGTATGGCTTTGATCGTCTGGTTGGAGATAACCATTGTTCTGGCTGGCTTCTTCTTGTTCTTCCAAGTTGAAGAGTATCTTCACGCTTATCAAGAGATGGGGCTGACACTTCAGTCTGGCATCTACGGTAATACCTTCTTTTTGCTGACTGGGTTTCATGGCTTACATGTCTGTTTAGGGACGATCTTTTTGATTGTGTTGCTGGCAAGGGTTGCGAAAGACCACTTTGCGTTCCAAGCGGGCAGTTGGTATTGGCACTTTGTTGATGTGGTTTGGTTGGGCCTGTTTGTATTTGTCTATGTGCTTTAACGGTTGAGTCTATAGGGGATTAATAGGGGCGAGGGTTGGGAGTTATCACTCCTGATCCCAGAGCAAGTAATAAAAGTAGCACGACAACGGCTGACCACATGACACGACGCCCCAAGAAGTGACTGAGCCTTTTTCCATTGTGTTTGCCCGAGGCGATTTGGATTAGGCCTTTCATCAAATTGAAAGCGATAAAAAACAGCAAAGCGACCAATACAATTTTAAACAACAACACAAAGGTAGATGACGCCATAGTGATAACTCCAAACCGATTGATTGATGATGAACACAAGTTCCGCAGTAAAGGTTTTTGGATAGCGGTTGTTTTAACTGTGGTTTCAGTCGGCGCTTTAATCAAGCTAGGTTTGTGGCAACTCGATCGTGGTAACGAGAAATTACGTTATGAACAGCAATTAGCTGAGAGAGCACAGCTCTCGTCACAACCTTTAGGTGTCGTTATTTCTGAGTTGCGAGAGCTGGATTTATCTGGTCAAGAGTCATTAAATCCTCAAACCCTAAACGGGTTAAAGGCTGATGTTGAATTAGTCAATACGAGCGACTTGATGCTCTTGTTAGACAACCAGATAAGCCAAGGAACGGTAGGGTATGTGATTTACATGTTGGGTGAGGTTCGCTTTGAAGATGGATACCAGTCCTTAGTGGCTGAAAAACAGTTGTTGATCGATCTTGGGTTTGTTCCGGCAAGTAATGACAGAAGAGAACTACCGCAATTAGGAAGTATCACTGTACCAACCAAAATGTCAGGGCGCTTGTATACACGCTCGGTGAATCCTTTAAGTCATGAGTTGGGTTTAGAAAATACGACACCGAATAGAATCCAAAACCTAAACATAGCAGCGCTATCACAGTATACAGGACAAGAAGTGCTGCCCTTTGTCTTCCAACCTCAGAGTTTAGATTCATGGCCCTATGAAATGTTATGGCGTCCAACGGCGATGAAATCTGAGAAGCATTTTGGTTACTCATTTCAATGGTTTGTTATGGCTGCGGTACTTTTGTTTTTGACGATGTTGATTGGCTATCGGTACCTAAAAGCAACACCTATCACGAGGAATAAGGATGGATAAATCTCAAGCACAAGTGAACAGGGAAATTACCGAGGCAAACATGGCTGAGCTCAGAAGCCGTCGTACTAAAGGGCGCTTGGTGTTAATTGGACTTGTTTTAATTTTCGCTTTGCCAGCCATTATCGCCAAAACTGTGCTAGACCAGAATTGGTATACCTCAGGTGTCACTAACTCAGGCGAATTGGTAGAACCAAGAACCACGCTTGCGGATTTCGGAGTAACGGTACCCATGGCTGGAGAAGGGTGGTTAGTGGGTTATATCGCACCGATGGAGTGCGAAAGCTTGTGTGAACAACAGCTTCATTATTTGAATCAAAGCTACTTAGCGTTAGGGAAAAACAAAGAGCGAGTGACTGCCGTTGTTTTTGTCTCAGAAGGTAATTCGTTGTCGGGTTCGCTCAACAAGCCGGATTTATCTTTGTTAGCTGGTGGTGATCAGTTAAGTACTGAGTTTTCGCCTGCTTCGATTATCATTATTGACCCACTCGGGCAGTTGGTTATGGAATACAAAAGCGTTTCTGACCCGTCTCAGTTAGTGGGGCAATCTAAAGGCATGATTCATGATCTAAGAAAGCTGCTTAAGCTGTCACGAGTTGGGTAGTTAATTAGCTTAAGTTGATAAGCTGGAATTGATGAGCTTGAGTTGGTGGGCTGTAGCAAATTGCGTTAATGCTGAGTGTTGTTAGCGAAAAGGGAATAAATATAGGGAGATAAATGATGCAGAATAGAGCCCCTGATTTACTCATACACATGATGAGATTAACGATCTTATTAACCCTTACCGTGATTGTGCTCGGCGCTTATACCCGTTTGTCGGATGCTGGCCTTGGCTGTCCTGATTGGCCAGGGTGTTACGGCAAGATAACCGTTCCTTCTGATGCCCAAGCAGTGAATCAAGCCAATCTACAATTTCCAGAACGTGCTCTCGAAGCAGACAAAGCGTGGATAGAGATGATCCATCGCTACTTTGCAGGAACATTAGGGCTGCTTATCTTTGTCGTTGTTGCTTGGTGTATTAAGAAGAACATCACTTCAGCTGGACTACCGTTGCTTATCTCGGCAACCGTGATATTTCAGGCATTGCTTGGAATGTGGACGGTGACTCTCAAGTTGATGCCCGTTGTGGTTATGGCGCATTTGATGGGGGGCTTCACGCTGTTGTCACTGTTGTGTTTGCTCTACTGTCGTTTGTCTCAATTCCAAAGCCGTTTTGGTGAGGCATCGTACACTTCATCACTTAAAGCTTGGGCGCTCTTTGGGCTACTCATTGTGGTCGGGCAGATACTGCTTGGTGGTTGGACATCGTCGAACTATGCCGCGTTGGTGTGTACACAGTTACCCATATGTGAAGGTAACTGGATGAGCTATCTCGACTTCAAAAATGCGTTCGATTTTGCTCAACACGGCCATGATAACTATGAGTTTGGTGTGTTGGAATATCCCGCAAGGCTCACCATCCATGTCATGCACAGGTTCGGGGCTATTGTGGCAACGTTGACGGTGCTAATGGTCGTGTACCAGCTATGGAAATTTGGCCAAGCGCCTCAAAAAAAGCTGAGCGTGATTGTCGCAATAGTATTGTTTACTCAAATCAGCCTTGGGATCAGTAATGTATGGTTTCACCTGCCAATCTCAGTCGCGGTTTTGCATAGCCTAGTCGCAGCGATGCTGCTCATCAGCATGGTTGTCACCAATTTTGTCGTGTGGCAACGCAAACCGAGTGAGAGCTTGGTGAAAAACAGTATATTACAAGGAGGTAATCATGGTCAGTAGAACGTCAACACAACATGGAGTGGTGGTTCAAGACGTAGCCTCAAGTCCTAAGATAGCAATCAGTAATGATATCGCTTTAAGCAATGAAATGGCGGAAAGAAACAAAGCTGTTTGGAAGGTCTATTTAACACTGACCAAGCCTAAAGTGGTGGCTTTGATGCTGCTAACTGCATTGGTTGGAATGTGTTTGGCTGTGCCGAATGGATTGCCTTTGCAACAAACTCTGTTCGGGATGATTGGGATAGGGTTAATGGCAGGTTCGGCAGCAGCGTTTAACCATTTAATCGATAAAAAGATCGACGGCCAGATGACTCGAACCAATCGACGCCCTTTACCATCCGGTGAACTGAGTAGTGTGCGTGTGTTCAGCTTTGCCGCGGGTATCGGCTTACTTGGTTTCGTCACGCTTGTGGTATGGGTCAATCAACTCACCGCTTGGTTAACCTTTGCAAGCTTGTTGGGTTACGCAGTGATTTATACCATGTATCTGAAGCGAGCGACGCCGCAAAACATCGTGATAGCAGGGATCGCTGGCGCTATGCCTCCGCTATTGGGCTGGACGGCAGTTACTAATGAGCTTCATTCAAACGCTTGGTTATTGGTGATGATCATATTTATTTGGACACCTCCGCACTTCTGGGCGTTGGCAATTCATCGTCGTGACGAGTATGCAAAAGTGAACATCCCCATGCTGCCTGTGACCCACGGAATCGAATACACCAAGACTTCTATTTTGCTCTATACCTTGTTGCTCAGCATAGTGTGTATATTGCCGGTGTTGGTCGGCATGAGCAGCTGGATATACCTAAGTGCTTCATTGGTGTTAAATGGCGGGTTTGTTTATCACGCTTGGGTACTTAAGTATCGTGATGAACCTAACATGGCGATGAAGACCTTCAAGTTCTCCATTTATCATCTTATGATCTTGTTTGTTGCTTTGTTGGCGGATCATTATTTGCTCTGATAGCTCTGATAGCTCTGATAGCTCTGTACAGATCAAACAAGGTTATTCCCATATCAAAACCAAACCTTTGGTTTCCACTAACCAAATCCTGACATGACATGTATGAAAAGCCGGACAATTGATTGGTATGAATTATATAAAGGAACCGGTAATGGAATTCACTGAGCAAGATAGAGATGCTTTGTACCAAACGTGGATGTCACAAAAATCTCGAATGCGAATTACGCAGATGGAGTTTTCAAAAAAGCTAGGAATGAACCAGTTGGATTTTTCGCGAGTGCTAAGAGGGGAGAAAGCATTAACCATGTCTTTCGTTAGTCACTTCTGTCGTTTGCTTCATTTGGAGCCAAGGAATGTGCTCCCTTCACTTAAAGAAGACAATGAATCCGGGCCTAAAGTGGTTTATCTGAAAAGTAGAATGAGTGTTGATGGTGAGATCCAAAATGCTTATATCGAAGGCAATCAGGTGATCGTGGAGTATGCACATACCGTTCAGAACCATTGATTTTAGATCGAGCTCTGAGTTTCATATCATTTTCTACAACTTTTTCACTTAGGGTATGGCATACTCAGTTAATTCTTTGATTTACTTAAGTGCGTTATGAAACCTTTAAAAGTCCTTTTGCTTGTTGCAACCAGCATGTTTTTGTTTGGTTGTGCAGGCGGCCCAATTAAAACCGCTACTAAATTCACCAGTTATGAAGATTTTCGGCCTGGCCCTGATGGAGGCGTTGATTTAGTTTGGGCAAGGATAGGGCTGCGTGACGAACAACGTTTGAAATCCAAGTTAGACGCTTATGACTCTGTGGTGATCGACCAAATCTTTGTGTTAGCAGAAGAAGGCACATTAGATCAGGAAGACGTTCAGGAGCTCACAGATCATATGGTGAGTCGTTTGGAAGCGAAAATATCGCCTCATAAAATGATTGTCGATGAACCAACAGGGAACACGCTACGTTTGAGTATTGCCTTAAGTAATGTTGAAACGCCCAACCCGATCTTAGCCGTGACAAGCAGTGTGCTGCCGTTTGGCCTTGCGATGTCGACTATATCTAAGGTGACGACAGGCGAGCACACCAACGTTGGGAGCGCCAGTGTTGAGCTATTGGTCAGTGATGCGCAAGACGGCACACCGTTGTTTGCAGCCATCGACCGCGAAGCGGGTAACAAAGACTTTTCTACTATGATTGATTCGCTAGATGATGCCAAAGATGCGATCAACTATTGGGTTGAACGTTTAGGTGATACTCTACAGAACATCGACGACGTCTAGAAAGAGCTTGTAATGCTAGAGAAAGAGAACCTAATTAAGCTAGCCAGAATGCAAATGCCATTTGGCAAATACGCTGGCCGCACCTTGATTGACCTGCCTGAAGAATACTTGCTGTGGTTCGATAAAAAGGGCTTCCCACAAGGTGAGTTGGGCGACTTAATGCAGTTATGTTTAGCTCTCAAGATTGAGGGCTTAGATTCTGTGGTGCAACCGCTTAAATATGACTATTAACCTTAATTAGTCCCAGTCCGTCCCCCCAAAGTTCTAAACCAAAACCCATACACCTAAGTGACGAGTAGTGGTGATTTTCTGAGGAACATTCGATAAAGAGGCAAGAACTGAATCTTGCCTTTCTAATTTAACCCACAAGAGTCGCTGTAGCTGTATTATCGCCCCCTTAACACTTTTCCTCAAAGCTCTCGTCTTCATTATTAATTATTAGTCATCCACCATGTTCATTAATGACAAGTCAGAATCGACTAGCTTTACCTTCCCCTCAGTGACCTGTACACAGACAGTTTATTGCTTAGTGAATAAATCATGGCCTAAAGAAGAGTAGTTTTTAACTCTGATTGAGCACGGATTTAACGATGAGTTGATATTAAGTTGTTGATTTATAATGGTATTTGTGGGTAATAATGAGCGTTACATAGGCGGCACTGTGGGTTTGCACGTTTTCACCCTGAATGTTTAGACCCACTGTTATATTAAATGCATAGCATTCAGTTGGTTATAAGCAACCTTTTTGATATATTGATCGGATGAATTCGTGCTTGCACGATATTAAAATGTTAGCTTAAACATGGAAGTGGGCATGAAAATATTTAGTTTTTTATTTAATACAAACCAAAATGAAATCGGATATGTAGTGAAATCATATCTATTGCATGCTTGTGTGACTTTTCCTTTAGTATTCGCTGCGTCATACATATGGGGTTCTGAGCTTGTTGCTCCGAATGGTAGACAGGAATCGTCATTATTATTTTTGATTATTCTAGCCCCGGCTGTCGAAACGTTTCTAATGGTTCCGATATTAAAGCTTATACAAATGTTTAATTTTGAAGTAGTGATGACTTCAGTAATTAGCGCGCTGACATGGGGCGCAGCACATACTTTTAACAGCGTGCCAAATGGATTTGGGGTACTTTTCTTGTTTTTTATTCTTTCAATATCCTATTTAACTTGGCGTCAAAAATCATTTAAAGCGGCATTTGGGGTTACATTTGGTATTCATGCGTTAAATAATGCAGTGGTGTTTTTAAGCTAACAAATAATTTAAGCAGACTGTCAACGCTTAGCATTTTCAGTACGGTTTAGCTTCAGTGATATTGGTGGTAGATTTTAGTGTATTGGTAGCGTTGTCAGCTACTTAATTGGGCGTTATATGCATTGGCACAATCGTACATAAGAGGAAGTAGATGAAAATAGTACAGTATTTGGCACATGACTTATTGGAAAGCGACTACGACTCGCGTATGACAGAAAGTGTTTCACAGGGCTTCTATTCCTATGTGCATAGTCATACGAACTTTTTAGAAAAGGCCGATCCAGCCTCGGCTAAAAAGGAACTAAATTATGTGTTAACCGTAGAGGATGAATCAGGGAATATTTTAGGCTTTCGCTACTTTTACTGGGAAAA
Source organism: Vibrio sp. 1F279 (assembly GCF_041439815.1). Lineage (NCBI taxonomy): Bacteria > Pseudomonadati > Pseudomonadota > Gammaproteobacteria > Vibrionales > Vibrionaceae > Vibrio > Vibrio sp. 1F279. The sequence continues at coordinate 122,380 of NZ_JBGOOU010000005.1, forward strand.
ATCGATGAGTCGAATTCACTTTTTTGCCGTAGTGATGGATGAGTCAATCAAGCGTCAAGGATATGCGATAAATACTCTTTTAAAAGGCGTAGCTATTGGAAATAAACTTGGTATTAATCGCTTTTATTTTACCATTAACTCTAAAAGTTCTCCTGAACGTGATGGATTAGTCGCTAGTTACAAGCGCATATGCACTGAATTATTTAGCCAAGGAAATCAATTTGAGGTTATGTATCTCGATAAAGGGTTTGTTCTAAAATAATGCATATAACAAATATGGATTAAGGTGTTGCGCAGCCAACACTAAATCCCAAGTGTTGAACAAGCCCGAAGTCACTTTATTAAGTAAATTGTCCGGTTGGGTTTGAAGGGCACATCGCCTTGATACTTTTCTCAAGGCGAGCGAGGCCAAGGTAAAGTTGCGATAGCAATCTTATCAACCAGTTAGCTGTTTTTCGTTTCTTTCGTCGTCACATCTCCTCTGTTTTCGTCAATGCCATTCCCCTTATTTTCGATGCCTTCGGCTAGGTGGGGCGGCTCACTTCTACGCATGTCAAAATCGACAACCATAAATTGGGCATCGTGACCGAGTTTATTGAGTGTTGTTACCTAATAATGTGCAGATGTGGGTGCAAGTTTCGCTGTCGGCTGTGGGTATGCAGGCGTTATAGCTCAGGTCAGATTCACCTTCTGAAAAGTCATAACTACGTTAATCACGTATAGTTTTGCTATGTGTACGTCACTTGCGTATACTCTGTGTATGAAAAGTGTATTTGTCGAATCGACCATATTTGAAAAGTACCGTAATGAATATCTCAGCGATGATGAGTTTAGGCTTTTTCAAGCTGAGTTAATGTCTAACCCAAAACAGGGGGACGTGATTCAAGGTACAGGTGGTTTGCGAAAGATTCGAGTTGCAAGTAAAGGTAAGGGCAAGCGTGGCGGCTCTCGTGTTATCTATTACTTCCTCGATGAAAAGCGTCGTTTCTACTTGCTGACAATTTATGGCAAGAATGAAATGTCCGATTTAACTGCAGATCAAAAGAAACAATTAAAGGCTTTTATGGAGGCGTGGCGTAATGAGCAATCGTGACCTATTTGCAGAGTTAAGTACTGCTCTTGTTGAGGCTAAAGAGCATTCAGAGGGTAAACTCACTCTTAAAACTCATCAAGTTAACGATATCAGTGAGTTAGATATTTCACCTAATGAAATCGTGAGTATCCGTGAACAGTTTAATATGTCGCGTGGTGTGTTTGCGCGTTTACTGCATACATCATCCCGAACATTAGAAAACTGGGAACAAGGGCGTAGCGCACCAAATGGACAAGCTGTGACCCTTCTAAAATTGGTTCAGCGTCATCCGGAAACTCTTTCGCACATCGCTGAGCTATAACAAATAAGGGCTAGGGTGTTGCGCAGCCAACACTAAATCCCGAGTGTTGAACAAGCCCGAAGCCACTTTATTAAATAAATTGTGTAATTGAGTTTGAAGGGCACATCGCTTTGAGGCTTTTCACAAGACGATCGAGGCCAAGGTAAGGTCGCGATAGCAATCTTATCAACCAGTTAGCTGTTCTTCGTTTCTTTCGTCGTCACATCTTCTGTTGTTTCGCCTGTACAATTCTCCATATACCGTTCCTGCGCAGAAATTGCCAAATTTGATCGGTTCTATTCTTCGATGAGTAACATCCAAACCAAGGTTGTGGTGCTAGTTCCCATTTTTTCTCTATGTGACGAAAAGTCTTTAGCTCTCTATTTTTTGTGTATGCGTTTTGTAAAGGCTGTAGTGTGGTAAAGAGCTTTTATCTATCGTTGCGTAAGACATTATCTAGCCAGGATAGTTTGAAGAGCTGTGTTCTTACTGTGTCTGATAACTGCACGATCGATAACGTGTAAATAATGTTATACAGGGTGTTTTAAATATAAAACACAAAATAAATTGCGTTTTTTTTTAATTAGTGATTGAAACTGTGGTTTTTACTAGTTAAGTTACAGGGAACAAGAAGATAAATGCTGATGGAAAGTGACGTGAGATAACGTGCATTCAGCCTCAAGGATAGAAAATAGGAAGAAGTAAGCAATGTTCCAGACTGATGATGTAAGAATTAACAAAGTAAAAGAGTTATTACCCCCTGTTGCTGTTTTAGAAAAGTTTCCAGCGACAGAAATTGCTTCTTCTACAACCTTTGAAAGCCGCAAAGCGATCCACAATATTTTAGAAGATAGCGATGATCGCTTACTTGTTATTGTTGGCCCATGTTCTATTCATGATACAGAAGCTGCGCTTGAGTACGGTAAACGTTTGAAAGTGCTACGCGACGAACTAGGCGATAACCTTGAAATCGTAATGCGTGTTTACTTTGAAAAACCACGTACCACTGTTGGCTGGAAAGGCCTAATCAATGACCCGTACATGAACGACACGTTCAAACTAAATGACGGTCTTCGTCTAGGACGTAAGTTACTACTTGACCTAACTGATATGGGAATGCCTACGGCGAGTGAATTCTTAGATATGATTACGCCGCAATACGTTGCTGACCTAATCAGCTGGGGCGCAATTGGCGCACGTACGACAGAATCTCAAGTTCACCGTGAACTGGCTTCAGGCCTATCTTGCCCAGTTGGCTTCAAGAATGGTACGGATGGCAACATCAAGATCGCAACAGATGCAATTCGCTCTGCAAGTGCTTCGCACCACTTCTTGTCGGTAACTAAATACGGTCACTCAGCGATCGTTGAAACCGCAGGTAACCCTGATTGTCATATCATCCTACGCGGTGGTAAAGAGCCAAACTACAGTGCAGAGCACGTTGGTAAGATTAAAGAAGAGCTAGAAGCTTCAGGTCTTCCACAGAAGGTGATGATTGACTTCAGCCACGCGAACAGCTCAAAGCAGTTCAAGCGCCAAATGAACGTTTCTGATGACGTAAGTGCACAGATCTCAGGCGGTGACAAAGCCATCTTTGGTGTGATGATTGAATCTCATCTTGTTGAAGGTCGCCAAGATTTAGTTGACGGTAAAGCGGCGACATACGGCCAATCTGTTACTGACGCATGTATCGGTTGGGAAGATACTGAAACAGTACTTCGCCAACTAGCAGATGCTGTTGAAGCACGTCGTAACAAATAGACTGATTATTGCATATTACAGTCGGCGATTAAGCTGCTGAAAATTCAAAGCCCTTATTAGCAATCGCTAGTAAGGGCTTTTTTGTGGATTTTAGTTTTAAACGGAAAGCGCCTTGGACTCTTAAATAAGAAAAGACAGTAGCTCGTCGACTTTAAGTGATAGCAAAGCTCTATCTTGTCTGGTTTCTACATTAAGGCGTATTAATGGCTCGGTATTAGACTTTCTTAAGTTGAAGCGCCATGTGTCCATATTCATGCTGATCCCGTCTGTGTGATCGATCTCAACGGCATTATCTCGGTAGTGCAATAACACACAAGCCATGACTTCCTCTGGGTTGGATACTCTGCGATTGATCTCTCCGGATGAGGGGAATCTATCCATACTTGCGCTCGTCAGTTGGTAAAGAGACTGTTGGGTTTTCGACATTAGTTCAATAACCAGTAGCCAAGGAATCATTCCTGAGTCGCAATATCCAAAATCACGAAAATAATGGTGTGCGCTCATCTCACCACCGTAGACCGCATTCGTTTCACGCATCTTCTCTTTGATAAGTGCGTGTCCCGCTTTAATCCCAATCGCTTTTCCACCACGTTTGTAAGCGATTTCAATTGTGTTCCATGTCATGCGCATATCGTGTAATACAGTGGCGTTCGGCTCTTTTAACAAAAATGCTTCAGCGAGCAACCCGACAATATAGTAACCCTCAATATAATTGCCTTTTTCATCAAAGAAAAAGCAGCGGTCAAAATCACCATCCCACGCAATACCAAGATCGGCCGAGCTTTGTAAAACGGCGTCTCTGGTGGCTGTTTGGTTTTCTTTAATCAATGGGTTCGGAATGCCATTAGGGAATGTTCCGTCAGGAGTATGGTGAACCTTGATGAAGGTGATCGGAATATCGAGCGTGGCAAAGCGAGCTTCTAAATCATCAATAATACGCCCTGCGACACCGTTCCCTGCGTTCACCACAATTTTCATAGGTGAAAGCTCAGAAGGAGATATATAAGAGAGTAGGTGGTCTACATAAGGGGCGAGAATACTGGTCGATCTACTAGAGTTACTTGGTTGTGCATGAACGAACGGTAAATTGCAGTTCAGCTCTTGATTAAGCTCTGCAATGCGTCGTTTGATTTCATCTAACCCACTGTTTTTACTTATCGGGCTAGCGTCCAAGCCGACCAATTTCATTCCGTTGTAATTAATTGGGTTATGGCTTGCCGTAATTTGGATTCCGCCAATGGCGCCAATGGCGCCAAGGTGGCGAGTTGCAAAGTAGACTTCTTCAGTCCCTGTCATTCCAAGATCAACGACGGTTATTCCAGACTCGATTAAGCCTTTGGTCATGGCTTCTTGTAATGAAAGGGACGTTTCTCGGTTATCACGACCAATCACCACTTGAGCCAAGCCATCGAATGAGGCTTCAGGTGTCGTGGATAGGGCGTATTCTCCAAATGCTTTTCCAAGCAGGTAGGTAAACGGTTCATTGATTTGCTCACCAATGATGCCGCGAATGTCGTTGTTCTTAAAGCAGCTAAGATCTAATGTTGGTTTCATTGAATTGTCGCCGCTTCTATTTCGATTCGTTGTTCTGAGGCGGACAAGCTTGTTCGCTTCGAACATCTCGCCCATAGCTGTCTTGATATCGAATGATATCGTCTTCACTTAAGTGACAGCCAGTTTGAACCTCAATCATTTCAAGAGGTGTCTCGCCAGGGTTCTCTAAGCTGTGTATGTGACCTAACGGAATGTAAGTGGATTGATCTTCTTCGATTAGATACGTTTTCTCATCGTTGGTTACTTTCGCAGTGCCAGCCACGACTACCCAATGTTCTGCTCTATGGTGATGCATTTGCAACGAAAGCCTATGGCCAACGTTGACTGTAATGCGCTTCACTTTGTCTCGTTTGCCTAGATCGATCACGTCGTATTTACCCCAAGGCCTAAAGACCTCGCGATGATGGACATGTTCCGTTCGACCAGCCTGATTCAGTTGGCTAACAATCGACTTAACACTTTGAACTTTGTCTTTGTTCGCAACCAATATTGCATCTTTAGTTTCGACAATGATCAAATTGTCGACACCTACAGTCGCGACCAGCTTATTTTCCGCATGAATGTAGTTGTGTTGAGAATCGACGGTTAATACATCACCTTCAATGACGTTATTGTGCTCATCTTTGTCGCTTACATCCCAGATAGCAGACCACGAACCAATATCATTCCAACCAACGTCCATCGGGATCACTGCGGCGTGTGAGGTCTTCTCCATCACGGCATAATCGATAGAGTCACTTGGGCTATTTTTGAATGCTTCTGCCTCGATACGGATAAAGTCGAGGTCGGTATTTTGTTTTGAAAGAGCTAACTGACAAGCCGCTAATATTTCTGGGTGGTGTTTAGAGAGTTCTTCAAGGTAGCGGGATGCCTTAAACATGAACATGCCGCTGTTCCACAAGTATTGCTCTGAACGTATGTATTCTTCTGCAGTTGCTTTATCAGGCTTTTCTATGAAGCATTCAATGGTGTAGGCATGATGGACTGATTGCACTGTAGTGTTGGTTTCTATTTGCAGGCTAGAGGGAAGTGGTTGGCCTTGTTTGATATAGCCATAACCAGTCTCTGGAGCATTCGGGGTTATACCGAATGTCACCAGTTTGCCTTGTTTTGCGTAACCAACACCACGGCTAATTGTTTGTTGAAATTCAGAGGTTTTAGCGATGTGATGATCGGCCGCCAACACTAATAAGATAGGGTCAGATTCGTTCGATTTTTTATCCACTGATTTGCTTAGAGCCTGTAGGGCAGCAAGCGCAATAGCTGGGGCTGTATTTCTACCGACAGGCTCTAAAAGGATTCCACTGTGTTGGATTTTAGTGGCGCGAACTTGTTCAGCGGCAATAAAGCGGTGTTCTTCATTACAGATAATGAATGGAGTTGCGCACTTGCTATCCGTTAGATAGTCCTCAAGACCTTGCAGGCGTTGAAGTGTTTGCTGAAGCATCGACTGTTCGCCAGCAATATTGAGAAATTGCTTAGGGTAAAGTTCGCGAGACAGAGGCCAGAGGCGACTTCCGGAGCCGCCAGCTAGGATCACAGGTAAAATCATAGAGTGGTAATTAGGTGTATTTGAATACTGGCGCCATGTTACCACGCTTCACTCTGTTTATTTATCGATAACCAGTTTACTTATCGATAACCCATCGACTTAACGACAAGCTATAAACGATAAGCAATATAGATGTGCTTCTTAATGACCTTCTGAGTTGGAAATGACCATACCTTGAGCTTCGCCAAAATCTTGAGGATCGATCTTGAGTGTTTGTGTTGGGAAGGCGATATCAGCATTGTGCTTATGAATAATCGCCAACACCTGCAGCAGGACATCTTGCTTAACTTCGTGGTATCTCACCCAGTTAACCGTTTTGGTGAAGGTGTAGATAAAGAAATTAAGGGTTGATGGACCAAACTTATCAAAGTTAACGATCAGCGTCTGTTTTGCATCAATGTCAGGGTGTGTTTCGAGCATGGATCTAACTTCATCAACAATTAGAGCCAGCTTGTCTGCATCTTGATAACGAAGCCCGAAGGTTTCATTGATTCTGCGATTCAACATTCTTGATGGGTTCTCCACCACAATGTTACTGAATACCGAATTTGGCACGTATAAAGGTCGCTTATCAAAAGTGCGAATGATGGTCATGCGCCAACCAATGCGTTCGACTGTACCTTCGATTTGGCGGTCTGGTGAGCGTATCCAATCACCGACTTTAAAAGGACGGTCGAAGTAAATCATCATGCCGCCAAAGAAATTCGACAGTAGATCCTTTGCTGCCAAACCGACGATTAAGCCACCCACACCACCGAAGGTGAGTAAGCCAGATAGGCTCAGACCAAATGCCTGCATGATGGTCAGGCCGCCCATCACCATAAAGAACAAGCGAGCGACTTTAGCGATAGCTTGTACTGTGGTTTCGTCTCTGGTTTTTTGTTCTAAGACGTACGCTTCAGTGTTGGTGATCATTCGCAAGGTAAACCAAACGAAGGTACAGATAATCAATATGTGCTTAAGTGTTTTTAACCAATTAATTTCATTACCAAACTGGTCTTGAAGGATTAACCCCACAGAGACAGTTGCAGGCCAACACCAGAGTAACGTACTGACAGGTGTTTTTAGTGCCTCTAGCAGTAGGTCATCCCAGTGGAATGGGGTTTTCTGAACCAGAATTTCTAAGCGATTATGGATAATTCGCCAAGCGACCCAAGCGAGAAAGCTCGCAATAGTGATGAATAGGACGCTGTTTGCCCAATCACTATGGCTCTGGTTAATGTAGGTTTGTACTTGGGTTATGAATTCATTCATTGTGTGTACTGCCGCAGAAATAGTGGGTTAGAAATTAGCAGAAATCACTTTTGTTCTCTACCTTTATAAATCAAGCGATTAGCTGACAATTGTATCTCTATATGGATATATAGTCGTTTTTTTGTATGAAGACAATTTCATTATTTGTTTTCGATGCTACGTAGCTTTGTAAGTGGAGTAATAAATGAGTGACAAACAATATGCAGTTATTGGCTTGGGACGTTTTGGTCTCTCTGTTTGTAAAGAGCTACAAAGTTCAGGCTCACAGGTACTCGCCGTTGATATTGATGAAGAGCGAGTGAAAGATGCGGCGGCTTTTGTTTCTCAAGCGATTGTTGCGAACTGTACAAGCGAAGAGACAGTTAAAGAGTTAAGGCTCGATGAATACGACATGGTGATGGTGTCGATTGGATCTGACGTTAATTCCAGTATTCTCACAACGTTGGTCGTTAAAGAATCAGGCGCAAAAGCAGTCTGGGTGAAGGCGAATGATAAGTTCCACGGCAAGATTCTCTCTAAGATTGGTGCTGACCACATCATTATGCCCGAGCGAGACATGGGTATTCGTGTCGCGCGTAAAATGTTGGATAGACGCGTTCTTGAGTTTATCGACCTTGGCAGTGGCTTAGCGATGACGGAAATCGTTATTGGTTCTAATTTGTTGGGTAAGAAACTTGGTGACCTTAAGCTGTGTAAAGAAAATGGTGTTGAGGTACTTGGCTTTAAGCGAGGCCCGAACTTAACGAAAGCACCAGAACTGGATGTGAGTTTAGAAATTGGGGATGTGGTGATCATCGCTGGGCCGAAAGAGACTTTATCTAGAAAGCTACGCAATTGGTAATTGGTAATTGGTAAGTAAGGTAACAGTATGAATTCGGTAAAACGAAAAGGTACTTTCTACACCCTTAAAAGTGATAAGAAGCAACGCAAAGGCTCTGAACCTAAGATTATCCTTACGAGCTTCTTAGGTGTTCTTATCCCCTCAGCAATCTTGCTGACGCTGCCTGTGTTCTCGGTGACAGGGCTAAGCTTTACGGATGCACTGTTTACTGCCACGTCAGCGATCAGTGTGACAGGTTTAGGTGTTGTCGATACTGGTCAGCACTTCACCTTGGCTGGAAAAATCTTACTGATGTTCTTGATGCAAGTTGGTGGGTTAGGGCAGATGACCCTGTCTGCGGTACTGCTCTATATGTTTGGTGTCCGATTAAGCCTTAAACAACAAGCATTGGCAAAAGAAGCACTTGGACAAGATCGTAAGATTAACCTTCGTAAGTTAGTGAAGAAGATCATCATCTTTGCATTGGTGGCGGAGTTTGTTGGGTTTGTGTTGCTCTGTTTCCGTTGGGTTCCAGAAATGGGATGGGCAACGGGAAGCTTTTATGCACTCTTTCACGCTATATCTGCATTCAATAACGCAGGCTTCGCGCTGTTTTCAGACAGTATGATGAGTTTTGTTGACGATCCACTGGTGATATTTACATTAGCAGGTTTGTTTATTTTTGGTGGACTTGGTTTTACAGTCGTCGGCGACTTATCGAGTAACTGGCGTAAAGGTTTTCGACACCTACATTTACATACCAAGATTATGTTAACAGCGACACCAGCGCTGTTGTTGGTGGGCACGGTGATGTTTTGGTTATTGGAGAGAAGTAACTCAGCGACGATGGAGGGCTTGTCGACACAAGGGCAGTGGCTGGCGGCATTTTTCCAGTCAGCGAGTGCTCGTACTGCTGGTTTTAATAGTGTGGATTTGTCTCAGTACACTCAGCCTGCATTGTTGGTGATGATAGTACTGATGTTGATTGGTGCTGGTTCAACTTCAACTGGTGGTGGTATTAAGGTTTCGACATTTGCGGTCGCTTTTGTAGCAACTTGGACATTCTTACGTCAGAAAAAGCATGTAGTGATGTTTAAACGTACTGTGACCTGGCAAGCTGTAACAAAGTCATTGGCCATTATTGTGGTAAGTGGAGCACTGTTAACCACCGCAATGTTTTTGTTAATGCTCACTGAGCAAGCCGCGTTTGACCGCGTGATGTTTGAAGTGATTTCTGCTTTTGCAACCGTCGGTCTAACAGCGGGACTCACTGCAAATCTCACTGAGCCGGGCAAATACATTATGATTGTGGTGATGGTAATCGGACGTATTGGTCCTCTCACTTTGGCGTACATGTTAGCTCGTCCAGAACCTTCTTTGTTGAAATACCCAGAAGATACGGTGCTAACAGGTTAGTAAGGTTAACAGGCTAAGTTAACCCTTCTTGTTAGTGCGTTAGAAAAACAAAGCCAGCGAATATGCTGGCTTTGTTTTTTAGAGGTTCAGAGGTTTATAGTCAGTTTCTGAGTTCTTAGCCTTCGAACATTTCTACATATTCTTCGTAGCCTTCCTCAGCCAATTTATCTGCTGGGATAAAGCGCATAGCGGCTGAATTCATGCAGTAGCGTAAACCTGTTGGCTTTGGACCATCTTTAAATACATGCCCTAGGTGAGAGTCACCAAATTTACTGCGAACCTCTGTTCTTGGGTAAAGTAGCTTGTAGTCAGTAGTTGTTACCACATAAGCTTCGCTGATTGGTTGTGTAAAGCTCGGCCAACCTGTACCTGACTTGTATTTGTCTTTTGAAGAGAACAAAGGCTCACCCGTTACGATATCAACGTAAATACCTTCTTGCTTGTTATCCCAGTATTTGTTGTCAAATGGGCGCTCTGTTGCGTCGTCTTGTGTGACATCGTATTGCAGTGAAGTTAGAGATGCTTTGATCTCTGCATCAGACGGCTTGGTGTATATTTTAGCATTAGCTGTCGCATTTTTGCCATCGATGATTTGGCGGATCGTTTTCGGATTTTCTTTTCTATCATCACCGAAGATTTTATCTAGGTACTGATCACGACCAGAAGCGTAGCGGTAGTAGTTATAACGAACCTTACTCTTCTTGTAATAATCTTGATGGTATTCTTCTGCTGGCCAGAATTTTTCAAACTTAATCAGCTCTGTTTTTAGTGGCTCACCAAAGATCTGAGCTTTGTCTATTTCCATCATGAAATTCTGAGCAACGTCTTTTTGCTCTTGGTTATGATAGAAAATAGCAGGTCGATATTGAGGACCTCTATCTACGAATGAGCCTTTATCATCGGTTGGATCGATGTGTCTGAAGAATTGGTCAAGTACCTGCTCATAGCTAACTACATCTGGATTGTAAGTCACGTTGATCACTTCGATGTGTCCAGACTTACCCGAGGAAACTTGTTTGTAGGTTGGATTTTCTAATTCACCACCGGAATAACCAGAGATAACGTCAGTGACGCCGGTCAGTTTTTCTAGGTCGGATTCTGTACACCAAAAACAACCACCAGCCAGTGTCGCGATTTCACTTTTACCTGAATCCATCGCTTTATCCATTGTATTGGCAGTGCCAGTCTGGCTTACAAATAGCGAAGTCAGTGGTAGTGCAACCACGAGTGATACCAATATTTTAGATAATTTATTCATAGATACCTCATCTTGACGTTTTCTCATTCGATTTTGAATGTACGAATAGAGACAGGGTTTAGATGGAAAAAATTACACTATTCATGAAAAAAATATCTCAAACAGAAAATCTTGCTCATAAATGCTACCAGTAGTAGGGTGTCCATTATTGATATAATAGATAATGATGGCGGTTTCCGTACATCTAAGGAACAACATGCAAGCAGAAGTTAAATGGGTCGAAGGCTTTAAATTCCTAGGTCAATCTCAATCAGGTCACTCTGTCGTTATGGATGGCAGTGGCGGTGCTACCGCGCCAAGCCCTATGGAAATGGTGTTAATGGCGGCTGGCGGTTGTAGCTCTGTTGATGTGGTTGATGGCTTGAAATTTGCAGGCCAAAGCATCACAGGCTGTAATGCAAAACTTGAAACGACACGTCGTGAAACGGCACCAAAAATTTTCACTGTAATTAATATTCATTTTGAAGTATCTGGTGATGATCTTGATCCCGAGCTTGTAGCTAAGGTCTGTGCGGATTCATTAGAAAAGTACTGTTCAGTATGCTTAATGCTGGGTGCTGGTGTAGAGGTGACCCACAGCTGGGAAATAGTCTAGTCTCTGATTGTACAGTTTGGCGGTAGACTGATTTTTACGGCTTCTACTTATAGCTGACGGCATATGGGGAGAGCCTGATAAAGAAAAGGGCGGAGCACTTGAAAGTGCTCCGCCCTTATTATTTTAATTAAGGTAGAGTGCTATTATTCAGCGGTTTCTACGATAACTTCTTCCATTTGCGCTTTTTCTTGGTATTCGAAGCTTGGGATCGTTGCGTCAACACGACGGTTTTGCGCACGACCTTCAGCTGTAGCGTTTGATGCTACAGGGTTTTCTTCCCCTTCACCTGAAGCTGTAATGCGGTCCGCTTCAATGCCTTGCTCTTCAATGTATGCGGCTACAGCAGCAGCACGCTTCTTAGAGATCATCATGTTGTACTCTGCCGCACCTGTTGAATCAGTGTGACCAACAACATTAACTGATGATTGAGGGTGAGCTTGCAGTACTTCAACTAATGGCATTAATGCAGTTTTGCCTTCTGAAGATAATTCAGTGCTGTTTGTCTCAAACATACCTTGAGAGAAGCTTTCAGTTTTCGCTTTAGTAACCACAACTTCTTCTTCAACAACAACGACTTCTGGTTCGGCAATTGGCTCTGCAGGAGCCTGTGTTACAACGGCTGCAGAAGCGGCTGCTGCTGAAGCCGTTGTGTTACCTGTACCAAAGTTGTAGCTAAGGCCAACGGTAACAAGGTTAGAGTTTAAGTCTTGCACGAATTTATCATCGAAATCATCGAAGTATTGATATTCAACACGCAGTGCCCAGTCTTCAGCGAATTGCTTTTCAGCACCGATACCAAGAGACAATACTACGTCATCTTCGTCATCGTGCATGATGTAAGCTGGGCCGGCTTTGAAGAAGATATCAAATTTTTGTTGGATAGCGAGTCGATACATAGGGCTCAGAGAGATAGCGACGATTGAATCACTATATTGCTTCAAAGTTCCTGTGCTATTAAAGCTTGTATCGTAGTCTCCTAGGTAGTCTGCGCTCAGTTCAAGAGCAAACTTGTCAGAAAAGTTGTAGCCACCGTAAAGGCCACCCGCAACAGAATCATCTTCGCATTTAACGCCATCGACACAGGCACTATCTAGCCAACCCATGCCCACTTTTGCACCAACATAAGTGGTTGCAGCAATAGAAGGAGCTGCCGCTAAGCCGGAAGCTGCGACGACAGCACACATGATTTTAGAAAGTTTTTTCATAATCTTATCCTTGGATTAATTTTTATTGTTATCTGAACTGGCCTGGAAAGCGATAACTTACTGGCTAAGACACTGCGACCGTAAGTAAATCAAGGCGTTGATTCAGGTAGAGCTTTTAAAGTACTACTAATATATTGTTAGTCTGATTGCGTATGATAGTCAATCGGATTGTTGGTATTCATAGTTTTCAAGGCGCTATTTATAGCTTTTTTGTTGATCAATTGTTGTCTTAAATGTTGGAAACAATGAAACCTCGTATCATTTTAAGGCGGTACGAGGTTTCATCTTTTTGTGTGAACGGATTATTTGGCTACATAGTCTGAGTTGTAGGGGGGAGCGGAGCTTTAGCTGTTACGGGCGCTCACCGGCTAACAAACGCTTTTCGATATCTGCAATCACTCTAGGTAAGTCGGCGATGGTATCGATCAGGTAGTGCGGGTTTGATTTGTTTAGCTTAATGCTTGCTTTTTCTCGCGCAACTGCAAGTGTCGCTTCGTCGGCATCCACATATTCTTGGTAGGTTAAGCCTGCTTCGTTGCCTGATAGTACAAGGCCTACTGTCCACATGCCTGCGTTGTGGCCTTCATCGATACCCGGTGCTGCGTCATCCACTTTCACACACGCAGCGACGTTCGTCACACCTAGGTCAATGACGTTTTTAAGTGCCATGAATGGAGCAGGGCGACCGCCTTGCGGTAAGTCGTCAGTTGCAACTACGTTGTCAGGAAGATAACCGTAATCTGCTGCAGCTGGAATTAGTACGTCCATCACCTCTCGTGGGTAACCAGAACAAGAGCCGATTTTTACGTTCTTTTCTTTTAAGTTATTCACGACTTCAATCGCGTTTAAAATTGGTGCTGCGTGGTCTGCTACTTTTGCTTTCTGAAGAGGCATGAATGCCGAGTAGATCGCATCAACGTCTTCACTGGTCATCGAGCGTCCGAATTGAGCATTCCAACGAGCGTCGACAGCTGGAATTCGACCAACCGCTTGGATGTGGTCCCATTTGCCGATACCCATAGGTTCACGCGCTTCTGCTAAGTCGATATCAAAGTCGAAACCTTGTCTGAATGCTTCAACGAAAATGCTGGTTGGAGCAAATGATCCAAAATCAACGATAGTGCCTGCCCAGTCAAAGATAACCGCTTGGATAGGTGATGTCGTGTTCATAATAGTGTCCTATTTTTGTGTCACTCCCAGTTCAAGTTATTGGAAGGACGAATGATTGTTTTAGCTTATTGGTTTAAATGTTGATTTAGATAATGAATTAAAGGTATTCAAAATCTTTGCAGACTTTTGCTATCGCATTTTCGAATATAGACAGAGCGACTTCTAGTTCACTGCGGCTGATGATCAATGGCGGGCTCAATTGAATCACGTTACCTTGTGACACCTTAAAGCTCAGGCCATCGTTCAGACATTGATAAAGTACGGCTTCTGCTTCATCGAACGCTCGGGTTTTGGTGATATGGTCGGTGACCAATTCCACCCCCCAGAGCAGGCCGATGCCGCGAACGTCACCAATGACTGGGTACTTATCTTTCATTTGAAGCAGTTGTTCACGTACAAAAGCGCTGTCTTCTTGCACTTTTTCAAGTAAATTTTCTTGCTCAATCACTTCCATGGTGGCGAGTGCTGCCGCGCAACCAATTGGGCTTTTTTCGTGGGTGTAGTGACCAAGAGATACTTGCGCTGCCGTGTTGTATTTGTCTTTAGTGATCATGGCTGCGATTGGAACTAAGCCGCCGCCAAAACCTTTACCGATACAAAGAATGTCAGGTTCGATATCAAAAGCTTGGTGAGTGAACCATTCGCCACTGCGACCCATACCGTTTGGAATGTCGTCGATGATCAACATGACGTTATGCTTATCACAAATCTCACGGATGCGCTTCCAGTAAGCTTTGCTTGGTACTTGCACGTCTGTGTTACGAACTGCTTCTGCAATGAAGGCACCAATGCCACCTTCTTTTTCAATCACATACTTAAGGTAATCGGCGTAGTGAACATCACGTGCGGTCTCGTTCGCATCGCCGGAGTTTTGCCCGCAAAGCGAAAAAGAGTCATTGAGCGGGAAAGCACCACGATAGGAAACCGCTGGTGGAATACGTTCTACGCCAGCCATTAACGGCCCCATGCCTTCGCGGAAACACGCTTCGCCACCCACTGAAATCGCATCAAGTGACGCGCCATGGAATGAATCCCACAATGACACTACTTTGAAATTGTTGGTGACATGGCGAGCTAGTTTGAGCGCCATGCCGATCACTGATGTGCCACCGGGAGCAAACAACACGCGATTCAAATCACCACCGCAGATCTGTGTGAGTTTCTCAGCACACTGAACCGCAGTTTCATTGGTGAAGCGACGTGGTGAAAATGGCAACGACGCCATTTGCTGAGTCACTTTATTAATAATGTGTGGGTGGCCATAACCAAGTTGATGAACATTGTTACCGTGAAAGTCCATGTACTTTTTGCCCGTCGCATCTTGAATATAGATGCCTTCGGCTGCTTCAAGTGTGTCTAGGCAAGGCGTTGACATGGCTTGATGAAGAAACACGTCAGAGTCACGCTTTAACATCGCTTGAGTCGCATCATCGTTTAGCGATTCGTTCCATTTTTCGCGTGCTGGTGTGGTGTTCACATCGCCTTCGCTTCGAAAGTACGTTGCCTTTAGAACTGGCTCTTGATTGGTCGTTGTCATTATTTGATGTCCCAGTACATAGCGTTTTTCACTGCGCCAATGAGAGCTTCAATGTCTGACGGATACACTTCACCGATGTTACCGATTCGGAAGCAGTCTGCGTTTGAAACCTTGCCCGGGTAAATCACAAAACCTTGTTCTTTCAAACGGTCATAGAATTCCTTGAATTGGTAATCGCTATGAGTTGGAGAATAGAAAGAAGTAATGATAGGTGAATGAAGATCATCATTAAGCAGTGGCTCAAAGCCAAGAGAGCGCATACCTGCAACCAATGTGGTTTGGTTGGTTTGGTAGCGATTATGACGAGCTTCGATGCCACCTTCTTGCTCCAATTCAAGTAGAGCTTGGTAGAAAGCACGCACTGTATGAGTTGGAGAGGTGAAGCGCCATTTACCATTGTTGCTTTCCATGCAGTGCCATTGGTCAAACAGGTCAAGGCTTAATGAACGAGCTTGGCCTTTGCATTTTTCCAGTTCCGATTGCTTCGCAATAACAAAGCCGAATCCAGGTACACCTTGAATGCATTTGTTTGCCGAGCTGATCATGTAATCGATACCTAAGTCAGCAATATCCATAGGGATGCCACCAAAACTCGACATCGCATCTAGAATGACGGTTTTGTTGTGCTGTTTTGCCAATTTGGCGATGTCTTCGATTGGATTCAACATACCCGTAGTGGTCTCACAGTGCACAATCGCAACGTGAGTAATGTCTGAATCCATAGCCAATGCCGTTTCCATTTCGTTCAAGTCAGGCTGTGATGTTTCACCTGGGGAAACGACATGGCATGGAATGTTTAAATATTCTGAGATTTGAGCAATACGAGCACCATACGCACCGTTGTCAACAACAAGAAGCTTGCCGCTTTTAGAGATAACGCTACCGATTGTTGCTTCAACTGAAGCGGTGCCGCTACCTTGCATTAGTACGCTTGTATAACCCGTTTGCTTAGTCGCCAAAGTCACTAGCTTGCTACGAATCACTTCAACAACGTCTTTGTTGTATTCATCATCCCAAGTACACCAATCTTTTAGCATCGCTTGGCGAACGGTTTCAGAAGTAGATAGAGGACCCGGTGTCAGTAGTAGGTATTCGTTTCTCATGTTCAATTCTCGTGATTTGTATTCTGGACTATACCAATATTTGCAGTTACTTTAACAACCAATTTAAACGGTCGTAAATAGCCCAAACGTTATTTTCACAAAAGCTTCACATTCAAATTTGTCACTTGTGTTGAGAAATTTTCCGATCTTTAAATTGCCATTTTTTGTTCATTTAACCGTCATAAAAGTCGATTAGGTTAATACTCGCCATCTGGTACATACCAATGTAAAGGCGTGTACTAACAACCTAAATGAATTTATGGATATAGAAGCCTCTAGATGGAGCTTCTAGCCTTAACAACTTTAACCTTTGCAATTCCTAACCTTGGCATCGGGCCTGACTGGAGAAAATGATGAAAAACCGTTTTATGAAAGGATCACTTGCAGCATTAGTTACTCTACTAGCTGGTAATGCTTATGCAGCACAGGAAGTGACGGTTTACACCGCTTTTGAAACTGACATTTTAGCGAAATACAAGAACGCATTTGAAAGTGAAAACCCAGACATCAACATCAAGTGGGTGCGTGATTCAACTGGGATCATGACGGCAAAATTATTGGCCGAGAAAAACAACCCTCGTGCAGAAGTGGTGTGGGGCCTTGCGGGCTCGTCTATGGCTTTGCTTAAAGAAGAGGGTATTCTGAAACCTTATACGCCTCAAGGTGTAGAAGCGCTGCGTGCAAACCTTAACGACCCACAGTCCACTCAAGCTTGGTATGGCAACGACGCATTCTTCAATGCGGTTTGTTTCAACGAAGTAGTTGCTAAGCAATTGAACCTACCGGCACCTAAGTCTTGGGATGACCTAACTAAGCCTATCTATAAAGGTCACATTGCGATGCCAAACCCAGCATCTTCTGGTACGGGCTACATGCAGGTTTCGGCTTGGTTACAAAACATGGGTGAAGACCAAGGTTGGAACTACATGCAGAAGCTAGACCAAAATATTGCTCACTACACGCACTCAGGTTCTAAGCCATGTGTTCAAGCCGGTATGGGTGAAGTCGCTATCGGTATTTCTATGGCGAGCCGTGGCGCTAAGCTGAAAACTCAAGGCGCTCCACTTTCAGTTATTACGCCTGAAGGCATCGGCTGGGAATCTGAAGCGGTAGGCCTTGTTAAGCCTTCTGATGCAGCACAACGTGTTATCGATTGGTCTATTTCTAAAGCGGCAAATGAGCTTTACATCGAAATGTACCCAGTTGTTGGTCACCAAGATGTGACAGGCAAAGCAGAGAACTTCCCTAATGTAGAAAAGAACATGGCAAAAATGGACTTCGCTCGCATGGGCAGCGAACGTGCTGATGTACTTAAAACATGGTCTGAGAAGTTTGATGCTAAATCAGAGCCAAAATCTTAATCTGCCGGGCTTTTTAGTTCATGAGCTCCTTAGTTAATTATCTACTGAGCTTATTAGACACATAGTTTATTAGACACGTAGTCCATTAGATATGCAGCTCATTAGAAGTTAGAAATCAGTAAAGGAAGGCTTCGGTCTTCCTTTTTTAGTTTTACGCCTTTAGGTTTTAAGTAAGGTACAACAAATGACAAAGCACTACTCATATTGGTTCAAGCAAGCGTTAGAGCAAGAGTTTGGCAACATCAATGAGGGGCTAGATTCGGCGAAGTCGCTCCAAAAAGACGTCAACTGTGATATCGCCATTGTTGGCGGTGGCTATACGGGTTTATGGACGGCGATTTTAATCAAACAACAGCAACCCGAAAAACATGTTGTCGTGATTGAAAAAGGCCTATGTGGTAGCGGTGCTTCTGGTGCGAACGGCGGTTGCATGTTGACGTGGTCAACTAAGTATCCAACGCTGAAAAAGCTCTACGGAAAAGAACAAGCGAAATGGTTGGTTAAGGAGTCGGAAAAGGTTATATACGAGATCGAAGCCTTCTGTAACGAACACAACATTGACGCGCATCTATATCGCAGCGGAACTTACTACACGGCGACCAATGAAGCTCAAAAGGGTGGAATGGAGCCTGTTGTTAATGAGCTGGTTAAGCAGGGTATCAATAGCTGGAAGAAGTGCGACAATTCTTTGGCTGATAAAGCGGGATCTGATCGCCACATTGAGGGTTACTACTCAGAAGCCGCGGGCAGTGTGCAGCCTGCGTTATTGGCTAGAGGTTTGCGCCGAGTCGCTCTCGAACTGGGTGTCGAAATTTACGAAAATACAGAGATGACTTCTCTTGATTACGGCTCACCAGTTCGCGTCCAAACTGAGGGTGGGACGATAACTTCCGATAAAGTGATCTTAGCGCTCAATGCATGGATGCTCGATCACTTTAAAGAGTTCAAACGCAGCATAGTGGTTGTTTCTTCAGATATGGTGGTGACCAAGCCTATTCCTGAAAAGATCAAGCAATTTGGCCCAGAGAAAGGGGCGGCGGTGGTGGATTCGCGTATCTTTGTCCACTACTACCGAGATACCCAGGACGGACGACTCATGTTGGGCAAAGGCGGCAATAAATTCTCGTTTGCGAATCAGGTTGAAAGCATGTTCAACCAAACGACTAACTACCTACCGATTCTCAATCAATCTTTCCAGAAATTGTTCCCTAAACTGGAGCAGAATGAATTCGATTACAACTGGTCGGGCGGTTCTGACCGATCCGTCACAGGATTGCCATTTTTCGGTAATCTAAAAGGCCAAAACAACATCTATTATGGGCTCGGTTACTCAGGTAATGGTGTGGCTCAAACTCGCATGGGAGGCAAAATTTCGTCTTCAATGGTGTTAGGAGATGATAACGAATGGACACGTAGTGGTTTAACTAGCGGTCCACGAGGCTATTTCCCGCCAGAGCCATTCCGTTGGGTTGGGGCAATGATGGTTAGAGATGCTGTTCGAAGAAAAGAGAACGCGGAAGATTCTGGTAACACGCCATTGTGGCTGGATAAGCAATTGGCAAAGCTCGCGGGTGCGGCAGGTAAAGCCGACAAGGTTGAATCATAAATAAGATTTAAATTAGAGGTACACACTAAGGCTCTCAGTGACTAATGGGCTAGTCATTGAGGGCTTTCTGAACTAACTTTTAATGCCGATTAAATAGCAATCTTTAACGCTTATTATTTCTGCAATATAACTGTCATTTAGCTTCTATAAATTTGTCACTCAACTGCAATATTCTCAGTTTAAATTTGGTATATACCATATAGAGAGTGCTGTAGTATGAGCAACCAAACTTATTTGAATATTGAAAACGTTGTAAAGCAATTTGGCCAATTTACAGCGTTAAAAGACATCTCCCTATCGATAGATAAAGGTGAGTTCGTCTGTTTTCTTGGCCCGTCCGGCTGTGGAAAAACCACCTTATTACGTGCGATTGCAGGTCTAGATTTACCAACTTCAGGTTCTATTGAGCAGAACGGTAATGATACGACCTTCTTGCCACCAGAAAAGCGCGACTTTGGCATCGTATTCCAATCTTATGCTCTATTTCCAAACCTGACTGTGGAAGAGAACATCGCAATTGGATTGAAGAACCAAGGGGTGTCGACCAAAGAAGCTCTGGAAGCGGTAGAATCTTGGTTAGAAACCATTGGTTTACCAACTTCTGGCCAAAAATACCCAAATCAGCTGTCTGGTGGACAACAGCAGCGTGTTGCTCTGGCTCGCGCATTAGCGTTGTCTCCAGGTTTGCTACTCCTCGATGAACCGCTGTCTGCGTTGGATGCGAAGGTAAGAACACATCTGCGTGACGAGATCTGCCAACTGCAACGCAAGTTGGGTATCACCACTATCATGGTGACGCACGACCAAGATGAAGCCTTAACGATGGCAGACCGAATTGTGGTGATGAACCATGGTGTCATTGAGCAAGTAGGTGCCCCACAAGAGATCTACCAAAAACCCGTCAGTCGTTTTGTGGCTGAGTTTGTTGGCAGCATGAACTTCATTCAAGCTTCTGTCGCAGCGCAAGGCAAGATACGTATTGCTGAGTCAATGTTACCGTTGCCGGGTTTAGAGAACCTCACTCCAAAACTTGGTGATGTTTTCGATATTGCCGTTCGTCCAGAGCAAATTCAGTTTGTGGATCGTTTTAGTGAGTCATTACCCGTGAGAATCGTATCAAGCGAGTTCCTCGGGGCGTTTTATCGTGTTGAGTGTCAATTGCAACATGACTCAACGGCGAAAGAGATCATCGTTGATGTATCAGTCAAAGAGTTCAACCGATTGAAGCTGCGTCGCAGTGATATTCGTTACGTGGCGTTTGATCAAGATGGCCTTAGAGCTTACCCATTGAAAAGCCTGCAAGTGATGAAAGACGAGGCGGCGTAAATAATCATGGAATCGACTCAAATGATGCAATCTAAGCTGCTAATTCAACGACGAGTACAACCTTTTCTGGCTCGATTAAGTAAAGACAACGTAATCCTATTTGGGCTGTTGGCCTTTTTGTCTGTGGTCATGACGCTGTTTATTCTGATGCCACTGTGGGCAATGTTGAAAAAAAGCGTTCAGAACGCAGACGGTGAATTTGTAGGATTACAGAATTTCGCTACGTATTTTACGTCTCAAAGCTTATGGCAGTCGGTAGGCAATACCTTCACGCTTGGATTGCTAGTGACCGTTGTCGTGGGCGTCTTGGCGTTTGGTTATGCCTATGCGCTAACTCGTTCATGCATGCCTTTTAAAGGACTTTTTCAAGTACTGGGTTCTGCGCCTATTCTTGCTCCGTCACTGCTTCCTGCAATCAGTCTTATCTTCTTATTTGGTAACCAAGGTATCGCTAAAGAAGTCTTGGGTGGCAACTCGGTTTATGGCTTGATTGGTATCTCACTGGGCTTGATATTCTGGACGTTTCCACACGCCTTGATGATTCTGACCACCTCATTAAGAACCTCTGACGCTCGCCTTTATGAGGCAGCACGTGCACTCAATACTTCATCGTTAAAAACCTTTTTCATGGTGACGTTACCTGCGGCAAAATACGGCTTGATCAGCACCCTGATCGTTGTGTTTACGTTGGTGGTTTGTGACTTTGGTGTTCCGAAGGTGATTGGTGGTAGCTACAACGTGTTATCGACTGACATCTTTAAGCAGGTGGTTGGTCAACAGAACTTCTCTATGGGTGCGGTAACCAGTATCTTACTGCTATTGCCTGCGTTGCTTGCGTTTACCGTTGACCGCTGGGTTCAAAAGAAACAGAAGAGCTTGTTTGATACTCGTTCTGTCGCGTACCAACCTGAACCTAGCTCTCTGCGTGATGGCTTATGTTTCCTTTATTGCACCATCATCTCTGCTGCTGTGGTTATCGTGTTGGGCATGGCGATATACGGTTCGATGGTTACCTTCTGGCCTTGGAACAAAGCGCTAACGCTAAACAACTATAACTTCGCAGAAATGAGTACTTATGGTTGGGCGCCATTCTTCAACTCGTTAACGCTTGGTGCTTGGACTGCGATAATTGGTACTGTTCTGATTTTCCTAGGCGCATACTGCATTGAGAAAGGCCGCGCCTTCGGTCCTGTTCGTCAAGCGATGCAAATGCTCAGTGTTGTTCCGATGGCCGTTCCGGGTATGGTGCTGGGCTTGGGGTATATCTTTTACTTCAATGATTTGAGTAATCCACTCAACTTCTTGTATGGCACGATGGCGTTCTTGGTGATTAATACCGTGGTTCACTACTACACGGTAGGGCACATGACGGCATTAACCGCATTAAAACAGCTGCCTTCTGAAATTGAAGCAACAGCGGCTTCGGTAAACTTACCGCAATACAAGCTGTTCTTTAAGGTGACGGTACCCGTATGTCTGCCTGCGATTTTAGATATTGCGACATACCTGTTTATTAATGCACTTACCACGACATCTGCGGTAGTATTCTTGTATTCTACCGATACGATACCTGCGTCAGTTTCAGTACTGAATATGGATGATGCGGGACAAACGGGTGCAGCAGCTGCCATGGCGGTGATGATCATGATATCGGCAGCGAGCGCGAAGTTGATTCATATGTTAATCAACAAGTTATTCGAGAAGCGCACCCAGGCTTGGCGTAAACGCTAACGAACTATTTTATATTGCAGTTGGCCAAGGAGTGGCTGACGACAAGAACAAGAATAAAAGGAAATGAAGTGCAGTACGTAAAAATCAAAGATGTCATCGTAGAGCAGATAGAGTCGGGGATGTTAACACCACGACAGAAGCTGCCTGCGGAGCGCAAACTGGCTGAATCGTTTGATACAACACGAGTTACGTTACGTGAAGCCTTGTCTTCACTTGAAGCGGAAGGCCGAATTTATCGAGAAGACCGACGTGGTTGGTTTATCTCTCCTGCGCCACTGCGTTACGATCCAACACAAACACTGAACTTCACCAATATGGCTCTGTCGCAGAACCGTAAGCCGAAAACAGAATTAGTGGCAGCTAAAGGCATGTTAGCAACCAAGGAAGCAACTAGGCTTCTTGAGCTACAACCTTTTTCGGATGTTTATCGAGTAGACAGAGTTCGTTACCTTGAAGATAGGCCAGTTGTGTATGTGACCAACTACATTCGACCTGAACTGTTCCCTAACTTGCTTGACTACGACTTGTCTAAGTCGTTGACGGACATATACCGAGAGCACTTTGGCGTGGTGTATCAGAAGATACGTTATCGTGTGAGCACAACATCATTGCTGGGCGAAACAGCGCAAGCACTGCGCGCGACTTCGGGTTCTCCGGCTATGGTGGTTGAGCGTGTTAATTACAATCAAGACGGTGATTTGATTGATTGCGATATTGAATATTGGCGTCATGACGCGATCAGCATCGAGTCGATCGCACAGCTAGAGCGCTAGTCATACGTTATAACGTTGGCATATCTGCAATTATGCAGGATTGCCCAATTGAAACGCTCAAAGGTCTCTTATTCGGAGGCCTTTTTTATCACCTGTTGTCAGCCGTTGTGCTAATTCATCAAGAATTTAGGAATGAAATGGAATTCTCTGCGATTGTAATCGTGATCATTTCGGCTTTGCTTCATGCGGGTTGGAACGTTCTAGGTAAATCTAATCAAGGCTCGGGCTCGTCTTTCTTCTTAGCCTCTGGCTTTGCCGCTGCCGCGATATTGACGCCTTACTTGATCTGGTATGTTCACAGCGTTGGACTGTCAAATATCTTACTTCCGTTTTGGCAACTGGTTTTCTTGAGCGGGATTTGCCAAATCATCTATTTGATCGGCTTGGGCGCAGCCTATAAACAGGCTGATATCGGCGTGATTTACCCAATGGCAAGAGCACTGCCCGTGTTGATGGTGGGTTTAGGCACTGTGTTGATAGGCTATGAGCTGTCACCTAATCAATGGTTTGGCTTCACCTTGATTGCTTTGGGTTGTTTGTTTGTACCACTTAAGAAGTTTTCAGATCTTAGGTTAAAAGCGTATCTCAACCTTGGCGTACTGTGGGCGTTAATCGCGGCGATTGGTACCACGGGCTATTCCATCATTGATAAAGAAGCGCTTCTGTTACTCGATCCTTTGAGCACACCAGTTATAACTAACAAGCACACCGCGATCTTCTATTTGGGCATTCAGTTTTGGGCGATTGTGATTCCACTGAGCCTGTGGTTGCTCGTGTCGAATCAAAAAACCGAATTTCATAATGCTTGGTTATTGCGTAAAAGAGCAACACTTGCTGGCATCATGATGGCTTCGACCTATGGCTTGGTGCTGTTTGCGATGACCATGACTGAAAATGTCAGCTTGGTTGTCGCTCTAAGGCAAGTAAGCATCATCTTCGGCGTAGTGATGGGGATCTACTTTTTAAAGGAAAAGTGGCACGCCACTCGCGGTGTAGGCGTCGTTTTTATCATTGCAGGTTTAGTTATCTCACTGACTTAAAAAGAAATTAAATCCTACCTCCAACCTATAATGTGACTTTTCAGTCGCATTTTTCTTATTGATAGCAAACGTTTTACTAATGTTAAAGATGTGATCCTTCTCATAGACAAGGCTGTAAAGTTACCGGTAACATCCACCTCAACGTTACCGGTAACATATAATTACAAACCGGACTCTGTGAAACTCATAAGGATACCCAAATGAAAGCTCTGACTAAAACGCTGATTGCTGCCTCCCTCACTGGTCTATTTGCTACTTCAGCAATGGCTGCAGACTTTAAACTTAAAATTCAATCTTCAGACCCTTCTGGTGACTTGAACTTCAAGGTTCAGCAGAAGTGGGCTGAGCGCGTAGAGACGATGTCTAACGGACGTATTGATATCGATCTTCTGCCTGTAGGCGCTGTGGTTAAGCACACAGAAACGCTAGGCGCGATCAAAATGGGCATCCTAGATGGTCACATCACAGCAACAGGTTACTTCTCTGGTAAAGATCCAGCATTTGGTCTTATCGGTAACATGGTTGGCGCATGGTCAGACACTACACAACTGCTTCAGTACATGAACTACGGTGGTGGTAATGAGCTAATGACTGAACTGTACAAGCCTTACGGTGTTCAGTTCGTTGGTGCTTCAACAACCGGCGTTGAATCATTCATTTCTAAAAAGCCAATCGACGGTGTAGCGGATCTTAAAGGTCTTAAACTGCGTGCGCCTGAAGGCCTAGTACAACAAGTATTTGCAGCCGCGGGTGCGACTCCAGTAAACCTGCCAGGTTCTGAAGTATTTACTGGCCTAAGCAAAGGCGTAATTGATGCAGCGGACTACACGGTATTCTCTACCAACCAAAAAGCGGGCATGAACGACATTGCAACACACCCAGTTCAACCGGGTTTCCATTCACTACCGCTTATCGATATCTCTATTTCTCAGGAGAAATGGGACAAGATGCCAGCTGATCTACAAACAATGCTGCAAACATCAGTGCGTGACTTCTCTTACGACATGACGACTCAGCTGAAAATGGCTGACCAAGCGGCACTGAAAGAAGCTCAAGCGAACCCAGAAATCACTATCCATGATTGGTCTCAAGAAGAGCGTAAGAAGTTCCGTGAAATCGCGAAAGGCCAATGGAAAGTATTTGCAGAGCGTTCTGATAACGCAGGGAAAGTTTACACCTCAGTGACTGTGTTCCTAGAAGAAAACGGCTTACTGTAATTTAAACTTAGTTTACTGACGGGGGAGGGCATTGCTCTCCCGTATTCTCCCAGGAAATTTGGCCCATGACAGACAAAACTCCCCATGCCCCAGCTGAAAACGACGAGCAACCAAGAAATGCGCTTGATCGTTTTGTTATAAAGTTCAGTAATCTCGTGAGCTGGTTTTTTATCTTTACTGTATTGATTTCATTTTATGAAGTTGTGATGCGTTACGCATTCGATGCCCCGACCACATGGGTACATGAAACAGCTTCTTTCATCGGTGGTTCTTTATTCATTATTGGTGGCATCTACGCGTTTGCTGCGAATAAGCATGTACGTGTGGTTCTTATCTACGATTCAGTGTCTAACCAAGCACGCAAATATCTTAATCTTGTTCACCACATTGTGGGTTTGGCCTTTGCTGGCATGCTGGCTTATGCGGCTTACTTCACCGCAGAGGAAGCATGGTTTGCACCTTGGGGTGAATTCCGTCTTGAAACATCAGGGTCAGTGTTAAACGCGCCTTATCCTGCGCTGCTGAAAGGCCTGATTTTTGTCGTTTTGTGTGTTCTTGTTGTCCAGTTTGTATTGCACCTAATCCAAGAGTTGATGGGTCTAAGGAAGAATGACGATGTTTGATTTATCTTCTATTGGTATCGCATGGGGCAGCTTGCTCATGCTGGTTATGATGATTGGCTTGCTACTGACCGGTATGCAGCTAGCGTTCGTAACAGGCTTTGTCGCGATTTTCTTCACTCTATGCTGGTTTGGCCCTGATGCCTTACCGTTGATCGCAAGCCGTACCTACAGTTTTGCTTCTGGTTATGTGTTCTTAGCAGTACCGATGTTTGTATTGATGGCGGCTTTATTAGACCGTTCGGGCATTGCTCGCGATTTGTTTGATGCAATGAAATCTGTCGGCCGTAAAGTTCGTGGTGGTGTGGCAGTCCAAACCTTATTAGTCGCGGTTCTATTGGCTTCGATGTCAGGCGTTATCGGTGGTGAAACGGTACTACTGGGTATTCTTGCACTGCCACAAATGCTTCGTTTAGGTTATGACCGTAAGCTGGCTATCGGTACAACCTGTGCAGGTGGCGCACTTGGTACTATGCTTCCGCCAAGTATCGTACTGATCATCTACGGTATGACAGCCAGCGTATCGATTGGAGACCTGTTCAAAGCGTCTTTCTTGCCAGCGTTTATTCTTGCGGGCTGTTACATCGGCTACGTATTGATTCGCTGTAAGCTGAATCCTTCTCTGGCTCCTCTTCCGAGTGATGATGAGACAGAAGAAGACATCGCAAATCAGCCAAGCTACTTCAAGGCTCTGTTCTTCCCACTGCTTTCTGTAGCAACAGTTCTAGGTAGTATCTACACGGGTATCGCTTCAGTAACAGAAGCGTCTGCTTTGGGTGTGGTTGGTATTATGATCAGTGCGCTTATCCGTGGTGAGTTGAATTTCAACATGCTGAAAGAGAGTGCCATCGCAACCATGCGTACCTGCGGCATGATCATGTGGATTGGTATCGGTGCTAGTGCATTGGTTGGTATTTACAACCTGATGGGCGGTATTGATTTTGTTGAAGAAACCATCCTTGCGCTCAGTGGCGGTAACGCAACAGTAACACTGCTAATCATGATGGCTATCTTGCTGGTTTTAGGCATGTTCCTTGACTGGGTAGGTGTGGCACTTCTAACAATGCCAATCTTCGTTCCAATCATTACTGGCCTTGGGTTCGACCCAGTTTGGTTCGGCGTTGTGTTCTGTCTAAACATGCAGGTGTCGTTCTTGTCACCACCATTTGGTCCAGCGGCTTTCTACCTGAAATCGGTCGCACCAAAAGACATCAGCTTAGGTGAGATTTTCTCTTCACTACTGCCGTTCATTGCACTTCAAGTATTGGTGCTGGCACTGGTTATTATCTTCCCACAGCTCGCGCTTTGGTGGCAATAACAGCGAAGGTCCCAGAGCGAGTTTAACGTTCAGGAACCTATCAACAGCAACACAAGTTTAACTATTAGATTCGATTGTCAGCCCCTGTTTTGGTTGGGGCTTAGGGAAGGCTTGCCTTATGAAAAGCAAAAAAATACTCGTGATGGGCGTATCTGGATGCGGGAAAAGCCTGATTGGTAGCCGTATCGCACAGGCTTTAGATCTTCAATTCTTTGATGGCGATGACTTCCATCCGCAAAGCAACGTAGAAAAAATGCGTCAAGGTATTCCGCTGACTGACGAAGATCGTCAAGGATGGCTAGAAACACTGAATAAGCAATATATCGAACAGCCAAGTGCTGTGATTGCATGCTCTGCATTGAAACCTCAATATCGCGACATTCTACGAAAGAATAATGAAGGTTTAGTTATCGTGTACCTACAGGGTAGCTTCGACACCATTTGGAACCGCCACAAAGCGCGCGAGAACCATTACTTCAATGGTCAAGAAATGTTAAAAAGCCAGTTCGCAACCTTGGTTGAACCGAATGAAGCCGATGCGTTGTTTGTTGATATCTCACAAGATGTCGAACAGGTAGTAGAAAGTGCACTCAAACAAATTAAGCAGATAGGCTAAACCATGACTCAGTTAAAAAACGATATTGCGATGATTGGTTTAGGAGTGATGGGCAAAAGCCTCGCACTCAACCTACTTGATAACGGTTTTAACGTTGCTGGCTTTGATTTGAATACAGACAACGTTGAACGTGCCAGTTCAGAAGCGAAGCTGCTTAATGAATCGTTTACTGGTAAAGGTCAGTTCACACAAGGGGCTAGCCTTGAGCATGTGCTGCAAGGGCTAGCGAAGCCGCGTGTAATCGCTTTGTCGGTTCCTGCTGGAAAACCTGTCGATATCGTCGTCAATAGCTTGCTTGATGCTGGCTTAGAAAATGACGACATTGTTATCGATACAGGCAACAGCCTTTGGACAGATACCGAGGCGCGTGAAGTGAGCTACAAAGGCAAACTGCGCTTCTTTAGCACCGCCGTTTCTGGTGGTGAAGAAGGCGCTCGTGTTGGCCCTGCGCTGATGGCGAGTGGCGACCAATCAGCTTGGCAATATGTGAAACCGATGTGGGAAGCGATTGCTGCAAAAGTGGATGCTAATGGACTACCTGTTGGTCAGTTTGAAGCGGGTGAAGCATGCGCTGCGTATGTTGGTCCTTCTGGTACAGGGCACTATGTGAAAATGGTACACAATGGTATTGAATATGCCGACATGCAGCTTATTTGCGAAGTGTACCATTTCATGCGTGATGTGCTTGACATACCAGCTCAAGAGATTGGGCAAGTCTTTGAGCAATGGAATACTGGTGTACTTAATAGTTACCTAATGGAAATCAGTGCCGACATTCTTCAACAAGAAGATTTGGCAACGGGTAAGCCATTTGTTGATGTTGTGCTTGATAAGGCTGGCCAGAAAGGCACAGGCTTATGGACAGCAGTTAACAGCCTTCAGGAAGGGTGCCCAACTCCAACCATTGCACAGGCGGTTTATGCACGTGCGATGAGCGGTCAAAAATCACAACGTATTCAAGGTAGTCAGCTTCTAAAAGGCAATATTGCTGATGCCAGTCAGCTGGATAAAGCCGAGGTTATTTCTGAGCTTCACGATGCTCTATATTGCGCCAAGTTGTCTGTTTACGCGCAAGGTTTTGATTTACTGAAAACAGCGTCAGACAAAGAGGGATGGAATCTCGATTTCACTCAAATTGCTAAGATTTGGCGAGCGGGTTGTATTATTCGTGCAGCATTCTTACAAGGTATTACATCGGCTTATCAACAAAATGGTGAGCTGGCGAACCTGTTGTTTGATGAGGTTTTCATCAAACAAGTGGAAGAGCGTGAGCTTGCTTGGCGTATCGCCGTTGCTAACTCAGCTTTGTATGGTGTGCCGATGCCGGGGATCAGTTCAGCATTAAGCTACTTTGATTCTTTGCGCTGTGAAGTGTTACCAGCTAATTTATTGCAAGCGCAACGTGACTATTTTGGTTCTCATACCTATTCGCGAGTCGATAGAGAGGAAGCCGAAAAATTCCATGTCACTTGGAGTCAGTCTCCGAGAACTGAAGTAAAAGTAAACGCTTAAACAATCAATAACGCCCTCAAATAAGAGAGCGTTATTTTTATTCGTTTTAAACCAAAACAAACATGTCGAACAATGTTGAACAAATCTATTAACTACTGACGTCACCATAACGTATGACCATCATCTCAACATGACTATCATAGGTTGCGCACCTTTGGTTGTGGGGATAATAGATTCCCTTGATTACTTCATGGTTGTTATAGAAAAATTTTCCCCAAATTGAAAAGATGTTTAATGATTTCGATTATTACAATAATGCTGGAATAGAAATGCGTTCAATTCTTTCGCGTTATGGTTATGACGGGACTGTTTTATTTCAAAAGGTCATTCCTTTTCCGAACTTGTTTACTGGCGCACATTACTTCCCCTCAATTTATGAATACTTACCCGTAGAGTCTTTGAAAGCAGCAAGCGCTGTAGTTCAAGAGAATATCAAAATAATATATAGTAAATTTGCAAATTGTAGTGAGGTTGTAATGAATGTAATGCTATTTAGTAACGGTAAGTTACCAGGTGACACATCACTTTTAGAGTATGGTAAAGAGTGGATTCGTCCAATGATGGAAAAGACTCAGCCTAAAAAAATGTTGTTTATTCCATTCGCAATGATTCGAGGGCAATACTCAGATCGCACGCAGCAATTGCAGCAAGTGTTCGATGAATATGATTGCGAAGTGGTGAGTATTCATGAAGCCGAAGACCCAGTGCAAGCCTTGAAAGAGGTTGATGGTATCATCATTAGTGGCGGTAATACGTGGGTACTTAACCGTATGCTTCACGACCTAGGCTTGGTAACACCGATGCGTGATGCTGTGATCAACAAAGGTAAGCTGTTTATTGGTTGGAGTGCGGGAACAAATGTCGCAACCCCAACGATCCGTACTACTAATGATATGCCAATTGTCAGTGCTGCTATCTTGCCTGCGCTTAATTTTGTGCCATTTCAGATTAACCCTCACTATATAGAAGCATCCATTTCTGGGCATATGGGCGAAACACGTGATGAACGTATTGAAGAGTTCTTGTGCATGAACCCAAGTGAAGTCGTTGTTGGTATCCCTGAAGGGACGATGCTGCAAGTGTGTGAAGGAAAATTAACGTACCACACCGCGACAGGCAAGCCAATGAAGCTCTTTAAGCATGGTCAACTTGCTGAAACGTTCGCAGCGGACTGCGATCTTGCATTCTTGATGGACATCGGTTGCTAGATAACCAATAGAGACAGGCTACTGCCTCTTAATAGGGGTTGGCTATGTACGCAATTGCAATGGGTTAAACGAAACCCCAATCTTGATCATCCAAGGTTGGGGTTTTTAATACGTAATATACACATCAAGTGTAAGTTGAGAACTTATTGAACATCGTCTTCGAAAAGAAGTATTGTTAGTTTTATTAGTGGTAAAGCGACGTGTGTGTTTATGATCTGATATCAAGTTTTAGGTGTTTAGTTCTTCTAAAGTAGTCGAAATTCGTTACTATGTTACCAGTAACATTAATCGTAACCATGATGCTGTCAGTATGCTAAGTAAGAAAAAACGTCCCACATTA
This sequence comes from Vibrio sp. 1F279, assembly GCF_041439815.1. Classification (NCBI taxonomy): domain Bacteria; kingdom Pseudomonadati; phylum Pseudomonadota; class Gammaproteobacteria; order Vibrionales; family Vibrionaceae; genus Vibrio; species Vibrio sp. 1F279. Next base: position 153,646 of record NZ_JBGOOU010000005.1, read on the forward strand.
CAAGATGTTGCCAACCTAGTTGGTGTAACCAAAATGACCGTCAGTCGCTGTCTAAGAGACTCTTCACAGGTATCAGAAGCACTGCGAGATAAGATCAGCGCTGCAGTAGACGAGTTAGGTTACATCCCTAATCGTGCGCCAGACATTCTTTCTAACGCAAAAAGCAATGCTATCGGTGTTCTTGTTCCCTCGTTAACTAACCAAGTTTTCGCCGAAGTTATCCGTGGCATTGAACAAGTTACCGCGCCTGCGGGCTACCAAACCATGATTGCCCACTATGGCTATAGCGCAGAACTGGAAGAGCAAAGCATCGCTTCGCTGCTTTCTTACAACGTTGACGCGATTATCCTGTCAGAAAATGTGCACACTGATAGAGCGCGTAAAATGCTGCAGACTGTTTCTATCCCTGTGATTGAAATTATGGATTCGGTGTCTCCCCGTATTGAACAAGCAGTGGGCTTTGATAACTTTGAAGCGGCTAGAGCGATGACTAAAACCATGATCGATCGAGGGCGTACCAATATCGCTTATTTGGCTGCTCGAATGGATGAACGTACTCGCTTGAAAATGGCGGGATATGAGCATGCGATGCAAGAGGCCGACAAAACGCCAGTAACGCTGCAAACGGAAGACGCGTCCTCGTTTACTTTAGGCGCAAAACTGATTGGTGAGTTGCTTGATAAGCACCCTGAAGTGAATGGTATTTTCTGTACTAACGATGATTTGGCCATTGGTGCTTTTTACGAATGCGTACGACGTGGTATTCAAGTACCCGAGAAGATGGCGATTGCGGGTTTCCACGGACACGACATCACAGTGGCGATGACGCCGCGTTTAGCGACTGTCGTAACACCTAGGGAGCAGATCGGTAAAGTCGCTGCACAGCAAGTTGTAGCGCGTCTACAAGGCAACAAAGAATGGGTGGCGAAGCTGGATCTCGGTTACGAGATTGAAGTGGGAGAGAGTATTTAATCTTACACTTCGGCTTTGCTCTTCATTGGATTCAAACTAAAACGCCCTTAACGAGATGAACTTCGCTAAGGGCGTTTTTATTTATCTGGCAAAAAGATGTATGTAGTAACAGACTTAACCCGCTAAAGCTTGAGCATCTTGTTGCTTCAACACTTTGTGGCCGTCTTCAGTGACGCCACGTTTCCAGTAGCTGCTGATGTAGATGTTCTCTTTCGCGACTTCTTTTTCGTTGCGGAAGTATTGTCTCAGCTCGCGCATGCTTTCAAACTCACACGCTGCCCAAATTGAAACCTGACCGTCTAACCATTCTAAATTGCGAACCGTTTGTGAAAGTGTTTCTTCAGTTTCATCTTCAATCAACCAAGTGACTTTTATACCTTTAGGTGCTTCAAGCGTTTGTTTATCTGCTGCTGAATTGATCTGGATGACGGCGTGACCTATTGCGTGCTCTGGAAGCGATTTTACTTTTGCAGAAAGCGCAGGTAGGGATGTCATGTCTGCAGCTAAGAAGAACCAGTCTGACCCTAGGTTAAGTCCTTGAATTAAACCTGGGCCAGCCACTGAAACTGTGTCACCCACTTTCGCGTTCATTGCCCACCTTGCTGCAAAACCACACTGCAAATCTGTAGTGATGTGGCGAACGAAATCAACCTCAATAAACTTCTCTGAAGGGTTGTACTGACGAATGGTGTAAGTGCGCATGGTTGGGCGCTCACCTTCGTTCAGTTGGCTTAAATCAGTGGTGCCGAGTGGCGAGAACAAAAGCTTGATGTAGCCGCCGGCACATTCGGTTGGATACTTACTTAATCCTTCACCGCTAAGCGTTATACGCTGCATGTTCGGTGTAATGGTTGAGGTTTGAGTAACAGTTAATGTGATAGGGCTAGGCTTGCTCATATAAGGCTCTCTTAGGTTCTGATTCCGACATCATAATCCTGAACTAAAAAACACTCAATACTAATAGTTATCATTTACTTTGATTTACACAGAGCAACGTAACTTGAATCACCAATTTATTTACCCTGGCATCCATACCGACAAAAAAGCCCTTTAGAAAACTAAAGGGCTTGAAGTGTTATAGCTATTTAACGTGAGCAGAATTAGCTGTTTGCTTGCTCTAGTTCGATCGTCTCATCTGCGGCTTTCGCTGCGTCTAGCATCTTACGAATAATGAACGATGCTGCCATTGCGATACCTACCATTACAACCGCTAGAACAGTCAGCATTTGGAAGTAATCACCGTAAACCGTTTGAACGATCTCTTGTGTGATCTCTTGGCCTTTCTCAAGTGCAATAGACGTTGAAAATACGGCACCAACAATGCCTGACATTGCGATTGCTACAGAGAATAAGCTTACTGAGAAGTTCTCGATGTGCTTAGGTGCAACAGACAGAATGAAGGCTACAACCATAGAACCAACAATAACTTCACCAAATGCTAGGAAGAAGTGGATTGCTAAGAACACTTCAGGGCGAATCAGAATGTCTTCACCTACGGTCGTTACTGCCATCGTTAAGATACCGAAAGCGATCGCCGTCAGAATGAAAGAGAAACCTACTTTGGTTGCGGTAGAGAAGTGAATATTTTTCTTTTCTAGCTTAGAGAAGATACCCGTAATAATAGGGCCTGCAACCATACACCAAAGTGGGTTCATTGCCATTGAAGCTTCCGGGGCTACAGGGATGAAGCCGAGTAGATCGCCACGCATTGTGTTGATCGCTACCATTGTCATCGACGTCATCATTTGGCCGTAGTACACGAAGAAGCATGTCGTCAGAAATGTGATGATTAAGATAGTACCCATTTTCAGCATGTCTGATTTCTTCGATTTCATCATCAAAGAGACAAAGTAGATGATTGCTGCCGCGCCGATCGCGTAAACGATGTTCTGACCAATATCCATGTTAGAGAACATGAAAAATACCAAGCCAATCATTGCAGCAGAAAGACCGAGGAACGCAGCCCAGTTTTTTGTGCTAACTGGTTTTTGGTCGATTTCAGCACTTGCTTCAACAAGGCCTTTGCGAACAAAGAGCATCATCAGAAGTGCAGCACCTGCTAGAACACCTGAAAGAAGGAAGCCACCGTGGAAACCGACAACTAGCACTAGCATTGGGAACAGGTATTGACCTAATAGAGCACCAATATTGTTTACTGAGTAGTTGATTGGGTAGCAATTTTCGAAATCTTCTTGAGTTTTGAACGTGCGTTTGTAAAGACTTGGGTAAGAAGGGGACATCAAACCACGCGCATAACTCGCTAAAGCAATACCACATAATGCCATTGGAACATTAGTCGCTGCGGCACCGAGTACCAGTAGACCGTAACCACTTGCGAATCCGAGAAAGGCAATGGTCAATGATCGGTATGCGCCTAAAAATTTGTCGGCGATGAAACCGCCTGCGATAGCAAATAGCGGTCCGATTGCAGAGAAAGCACCAACAACCATCATGGTGTCGGCTTCGTTGTAGTTCAGATCTTCAAGGAAGAAACGAGTCAAGATCACCATGACGCCATAGAACGAAAGTCCGAACATCATTTGGCAGAACATCATTGATTTGTTTAATCTATTCCACATTATTTTATTCTAACATTTGTGTTTATATGTAGTGTAATTACCCAATTATAATATCATTAATAGCAATACATAAAATGAAACATTTGCTGTGTTCGTTACTTTGCTCTCTATATCTTTTCTTATCGGGCGATTCATTTTTCTCATGCATTAAATATGCAATATTAGATTTTGCTGGTGGATGGTTGTGTAAATGTCGGTCAGATTTATTTGTTGCTAATCCGCAAGCCAAATAAGGAAAGTTACAGGTGGTAATCTTGTAAAATATTCAAGTGAGCATCACTTTCAATTAGCTGTTGGATTTTAGCCAATAAAAAGCCAGCTTGGTGGCTGGCTCTGTTTGGGTATCGAAAACGACGTTTACGAGAATGCTGTCTCTACAGCGGCTTTCTCGACTCGTGTTCTTAGCGGTTATTCACAAGGAGGAGCCATGTGGATCACGGCCAAGCCACCTAAGGACGTTTCACGGTACTTTTTGTTCATGTCTTTACCTGTTTGGTACATGGTTGCGATAACCTTGTCTAACGAGATAAGACACTTACTGGTGCGTTTCAGCGCCATACGTGATGCGTTGATGGCTTTCATTGCGCCCATTGCATTGCGCTCGATACATGGCACTTGAACAAGCCCACCGATTGGATCACATGTCATACCTAGTGAGTGTTCCATAGCGATTTCAGCTGCGATGCAGATTTGTTCGTTGCTACCACCGCGTAGGGCGGTTAAGCCTGCTGCAGCCATTGATGAAGATACGCCAACTTCGCCCTGACAACCCACTTCTGCACCAGAAATCGAAGCGTTGGTTTTGTACAAGATGCCAATAGCGCCAGAGACTGCTAAAAAGTCTTTCAACTGCTTGGTGTCTAGCTCTTTGATGAAGCGGTGGTAGTACATTAGTACCGCAGGGATAACGCCAGCCGCTCCGTTAGTTGGCGATGTTACGACTTGTCCACCCGCAGCGTTTTCTTCACTTACAGCAAAGGCAAATAGGTTAATCCAATCCATGATCTCCATTGGATCGTTTTCAATCGAAGCATTGGCCTCAAGCTTTTTCAAAAGAGCAGGGGCTCGACGCGTCACTTCTAGACCGCCATCTAGTATGCCTTCGGTGTCGAAGCCTCGCTGCATGCACAGAGACATCACCTTCCAGATTTGGTCGGCTTTCTGGTCAATCACATCCATACCTTGGAAAGACACTTCATTACGCAGGATTAAGCCTCCAAGGCTAAGTCCTTGTTGCTCTGACAATTCAAGTAGCTGGTCAGCAGAAGTAAAAGGGAACTCAACTTGCGTTTCTGCTTCTTGCTTGCCGTTTTGTAGTTCATCAGCGGTTGCGATAAAGCCACCACCAATTGAGTAGTATGTTTCCATCTCTAAAAGACTACCGCTTGCGTCAAAAGCAGAGATGGTCATGCCATTTTCATGCAGCGGAAGGTTGGTTTTATGGAACAGCAAGTCGCTTTCTACGTCGAAGTGAATTTCATGGTTACCGCTAACCAGTAGAGACTTATCTTCAATTGCTTTACGCATTGCTTTGTTAGCACTGGTAATTTTAATGGTGTCGGGGCGGTTGCCGAGTAAACCTAATAAGGTCGCTCTGTCTGTATGGTGACCAATACCCGTTAATGATAACGAGCCGTATAAGTCGATTTGAATACGCTCTACTTGTGTAAGCTGAGCATCAATTTTTTGGGTAAAGTTAAACCCAGCGATCATTGGTCCATTTGTGTGGGAGCTGGACGGCCCAACCCCAATTTTGTAGATATCAAAAATAGACAGCATAGTAACTTCCTGTGAAGACGGTTCGATGAACGAACTCTGTGTAAAATTTGTATTTCGTTAGTTCCACTTCTTTGAGTGAACCTGTTCTTTGGGTGAAGCAGTTCTTTGGCTGAAACAGTTATTCGATTGAGCTGGCTCTTTGCTTGAAAGGTCTCTTTTATTGAAACTCGTGTTAACAAGCATAGAGCGATGAAATACAAGAGCGTGCTATGTTTGCTTTAAAGCGACACGTCTATTCTTGTATGACCCGAGATGTTGCTATCAATAGTGAGCATTATTGAGAGCAACATGTAAGAATTTCAAAATACTTTTGTTAATAAGTATTGTATACATAATTCACTCCATCTAATCACTAAAACGAGACTTGAACATAAAATGAGCATTATTCACCTCCTTATTGTGCTAGGTAAGCGACTTAATGAGAATAAATTGACTAATGAAGGAATCAGTCGAGTTGATGCTTTAGTTGAGTATCTGTTGGGGCCTTTGGCTGAAGAGTCGAACCAGCAAACGGCTGTGGCGTTCTGTGGTGGGGTGACACAAGGCCAAACCGTTTCTGAAGCCGATGTGATGCACGAGTATTTTCGAAAGCTTGAAAATCAACGTGAGTATCCGTTTCCCATAGGGGCGGTTTTACTTGAGCAGCATTCGACAAATACGGTTGAGAACATTCAAAACTTGGCCTCAGAGATGATTGAAAGTGGGCTGTTTACACGCGGGCAGCGTGTGACGGTGACGTTCGTTTCTAATGACTACCACTTACAACGTATCTTCGAGATTCAATCGCTGATGGACGAGCAAGGTTTGCTTAAGGTTTTGGTCGAGAAGTGCTCTGCACTTGGAGTGGAACTACAAATAGATCCTCAGCTAGAGGCTCATGTCGCAGTGCCATACCCTCATCAAACAGAGCAAGGGCAATTGTTTCTGTTAATGGATGCTCTGACGACCTACCGAGTCTATCTTGAAGGTGTCTCTGTGGGTGCATTTAAGAGGGATTTGGATTCAGTACGACGAGAGCCAGAAAGGTTGTCTTTGGAAGCCTTGCTAGCGGCAAAGGATTTAGTCGGGCGTTCATCTCATTTTGATATCGTAGAAAGCTTGCTTCCAGTATTGGAGACCTGCATCCAAAATACCCCAGTCGGAATCGACATAGAAAAAGTTAGGGAGTACCTAGCATTGCTCGATACTAACCTGACTTTATTGAATCGTTATTTAGATCCAGAATCAGATCACACACATCGCTGGTGGAGATAGCGAAAACACCAATATTAGTAATACAGGTAGGTAGCCAAAAGGTGCTTTGCGTATAAAGGTGATGTGTATAGTAAGGTAAACCGACCGCTCGATAGCGAACAGTTTACCTAATGTCATGTGATGGGTGGTATTCGTGAAGGGTTAATGTCGTGTATAGGTGTGACGTCAACAGTTCACGATGTCGCAGCTTAGCTTTCTTCTTTTTGCTCATGGTTGTTGCGGTAGTATTCCCACTGTTCGATACGTTCACCGTCATCAAATACACAATAAGTAGTGCGTTGATTGTTTTCAGTTACGGTGTCTAATTCACCATCTTGTTGAACACAATAAACCGCAGCAGGGTTAGCCACTGAAACACGTTGGCCTTCGCTATATTCTGCATAGTCGTTTGCACAACCGCCCAACACAACGGCAAATACAGCCATCAAACCAATTTTCTTCATGTTTATCTCCTACGTGATAACTCTATAATCGAATGCGTTAAGTTCTACAGAACCAGATTAGAAGCTCTATGAAACTAGTATATTTTAGATTTCAGAAAAGGTTGTTCTAATTTGGTCAAGATATTGAAATAGGTTGATATTTCGATATTTTTACTGCTTTTTGAGTGTTTGTTCATGCTGGCATAGCTGGTGCTCTAACAGGAACGGCCTCCGTCAATAAGGTGCTACTTGATGGTTATTTCTACTAGATAGCAGTGGGGGAACAGCGATCAAAAGCAGAGGTTATGTGTTCTTTCAGGGGACGGAGAACGTCGAATCTATTGATGATTATGATATGATGCCGCCAAATTCAGTAGAGCAGTCAGAATCATGAGACACCTAAAAACCACTATTCACCCTGATATCGATCACCTAGACAATAAGACGGTATATAAGCGCAATGCTGCACGTGCGATTGTGTTAGATGGCGAAGACATTTTGATGCTTTATACAGAGCGTTATCACGACTACACCATTCCTGGTGGTGGTTTGGATGACGGTGAGGATGTGATCGCAGGTATGGTCCGTGAGCTTGAAGAAGAAACGGGTGCGAAGAACATTCACAGTATTAAACCGTTCGGTATTTTTGAAGAGTTTCGTCCTTGGTATAAAGATGACGCGGATATAATGCACATGATTTCTTACTGCTACTCATGCAAGATTGATCGTGAGCTTGGCGAAACAGCTTACGAAGACTACGAAGTGAAAAACGGGATGAAACCGGTGTGGATGAATATCCATGAAGCGATCGCTCACAACGAAAAGACCATGGTTGAGAGCCCTAAAAAAGGCATGAGCATTGAACGTGAAACCTTTTTGCTGCATCTAATCGCAAAGGAAATGCTGTAACCCTTTTAATAAATCAAAACTGTTTAAAAGTAGAATGTTTTAAACAGTTTTGTTCACCATGAACCAACAATAATTCCTCCCTCCTTTAGTTGAGCTAACCCATCGTAATTTTAGTTTTAAGCAAAACGCCTCCAGTCCGTAAACAACCTATCCGTTTCCAACCAGCATAGAACGTTTCCTTATCTAACAGACTTTCAAGTTGACTAACCTCTCATCAAATTGATTCTTATTTTGAAGAAAAGACCGTTTCATTCTGACTGTAATTTTAATTTAGAAAAATAAGTCTTATTTTTCAATGTTATACGGTGGTTTTAAAACGATCGGAAACTTGGCTTCTCTTTTGCTTCTTTGTATTAAGCAGCTCGCTTTATCGGCATCAACATAATCAACAAAGATGCGAATAGTTTGTTTCAGAGTTAACTGAGACGCTTCTTTAACTTGCCGTTCAGAGTTCACACACTTTTCAAGGAAATCGCTCATGCGAAGAAGAAGTCGAGGTTTACTATGAAATACAAGCAAGTTATTTATCTTATGACGGCAGTTGCCAGTGTCCCTGTCTATGCAACGACGGTAGATCTGGACTTTTCAAATCATGTAGAGGCGACGAACGGCAGCAGTTCCTGGGCTGGGCCAACCTATGATGGATCTTCGATGCACTTCCTCAACGTTGGTACACATGATGGAAAAACAATAGATGCCAAAGTGTCTAGTAGTGTGTTCGGTGATGCGACATTTTTGTTTCATGCTCCTAACTACAAAGTTGGTGCAACACAACCCTCAGGAGATATTGGTTTTCTCTATCAAACTAACTCTGCGGGCTCTGCAGGTCTAACCTATACCTTTGAATTTTATGATGGTACGGATGGACTCTCAGGTACGTTCTCAGTGCCTTATACACTTCCCGAATTTGACATGATTGGCTATGACATTGATGGCGAACCCGTGCAGTCGGAGCAAGTAAGAGTGTTTAAAAGTGAAGGTTTCTACAGTTATCAACTTGGTAGTGCTAGCGCGAGTTTGACGGCGGAAGAGAGTGCCGATGGAACGTCGGTTCTATTCACCGGGCCAGGTACGAACTATTCGGAAACCGACACTTCCGGTGCTGTAAAATTCACCTACAAGAATACCTCGATTGTAACTCTACAATTTGAAACGGTTACGAGCAGTAGCAGTAGTTTCCCCAACCCGATTTTCTCGGCATTTGACGGTAACTGGGACTTATCTGGATTTACTACGCCAATAGAAAGTTCAGATGAATCTGATTTTGGTGACGCTCCTGATAGTTATGGAACGTTGCAGGCGAGTAACGGTGCTGAGCATGCGATATCTTCCACACTGTACTTAGGTGCTAGTGTTGATGCCGATACAGATGGCCAACCTGGTGCATCATCCAACGGCGATGATTTGGATGTTGGCGGAAATGATGATGACGGAATTGCACTGTTGACGAATCTTGAAGTCGGCTTAGACAGTTTAATTAATGTCAACGTTGTGGGGAGTGGTTATCTGCAAGCTTGGGCTGACTGGGATATGAATGGATCTTTTGAGGATGACGAGCAGATATTAAAAAATCATTCTGTTGTAGATGGAAGCCAAGTCGTCCCAATTCGAGTGGGTGATGATGCTGTCGTTGGGAGCGTACAAACTCGATTCCGTTTAGCGAGTAGCCCTAACATTCCGAGTGACGGTTATGTTGGTGATGGTGAAGTTGAGGACTACGTGTTTAACGTTACGGATCCTGGCACAACGGTTCAACATTCGAATTACTATACTGCGGCCTTCGAAGATAATTGGCCAGAAGTTGGTGACTTCGACTTAAATGACGTTGTGGTTTACTACCGTACCACCATTTTAAGTAAAGAGGACGCAGTGCTTCGAATGGATATTACGGGAACCATAATGGCCTACGGTGCTTCTTATGGTAATGGACTGGGATGGAAGCTTGATGGCTTCGATGAGTCAGATGTCGATCTTCAAACGGCTCGAGTGCAAAAGAATGGCGCGACTCGGGTAAATATTTCGCCGTTTACGGGGGAAGACAAAAGTGTTGCATCGCCAGGGGGAGACCTCGTTGTTGTCGCGTCGTTGAACCTAAAAAATGATCTGCCGATTAACGGTGAGTGTATGTTCCACCGTACTAATCCTTCTTGTAGTCCGACTTTAGAAGCTGACCAAATGACGTTCAGTATTTCTCTGCCGTTTGCTTCTGGAAGCGAGCCCACAGCGAGTTCACTGATGCCATTAAGTGGCTTCGACCCATTCATCTTTGGTGCGGGCGCGGGTTATTACCATGGTGACAGTTTCTCTACATCGCCGGGGAAAGACTTAGAAATCCATACTGCGGACTTCCCACCAACGTCGCGTGGCACGTTAGTGAGTGATTTCTATGGTATTGCACAAGATGATTCAGACCCGTCTAGTGATAAATACTACCGAACGACACAAAACATGCCTTGGGGTATCTTAATTTCATCACCTTGGAATCATCCATCAGAATACATTGATGTTAGTGAGGTGTCCCCCGAGTTTGCTGAGTGGGCTACATCAGGCGGTGCTTCAAAACCAACGTGGTACCAAAACCCTAACGCCAACAAAACTTGGTCAACGGAAGATTAATCAGGAGGATTTATGAAAACAATCAAACTAATTTTGAGTGGTGTAGGCTTTGTATTCCTTTCAGCTTGTGGCGGCGGAGGTGGAGGTGATAGTACCGCTTCATCTCCAAGTACTGTCGCTCCTCCGAGCAATACTACGGCTCCGGTCTCCGTCACTCCTCCGAGTAATTCGACCGTTGGTAGCAATAACGTGGTGACACCTGCTCCAGTAGTGATACCGCAGTCTATTAAATCATCTGAGTTATCTATACCGGAAGGTTTTGATTTTTCTACGGAGAGAGAAGTGTCTGTAAACGTTGACGTAGCAAGCTCGCAAAGTTCTCGAGGTTTTATGAGTATTTATACAGAGTTCAATGGTGATGTTGTCGATTACACCTCACAAGTGCTGAGGAGCCCAATCAATCAAGATATTGAGTTCTCTGCAACTCTCCTTTTACCCAATCATGTAGATAAAGTATGGGTTGAAGTCTGGTATCCGTCGGCAATGGGAAGTGAAGTGAAACTCCTTGTAAATATTGAGGACGATAATGTAGACGTGATTCTTTAATCTTTATCTTCTACCAAACAACGTTACCGCTATTTAGGCGGTAACGTTGTTTTAGGCGCTTTTGTTGTGAATTTTTCTAACATCGAGACCTGAGATAACCTGTATAAAATGAATGGAGTGATATTATCAATCCGGTGTTTTAGGTGTATCTTTACTTAAGTGACGCTCGTTTCTAGCTTTACGAAATCACCAAAACTCGGTGAGCCTGCCCTAAACAAAGAAGACTATGAATAAAAGACAGTTTGTTGCCCATTATTTGCGCATGAATCGCACCTCGTACTTACTGGCGATTGTGTTCATTTTTCTCGTTAACTGGTTACAGGTAGAGATACCTCGTTATATCCAACTTGCCATCGATCTTATTGAGGATGCTTCAACAACGGGCCATCAGCAGCTTCAAACCTATGTTTGGATCGTGGTCGGCATGTCGGTTGCCATGGTGGTGGTGAGAATTCTGTCTCGTATCTATGCGCTTAATCCGGGGCGAATTACAGAAGCAGCACTAAAGAGTACACTTCTACAAAAGCTGAATCGCTTACCGAGCAGCTTTCATGAACGTTTTGCATCTGGTCGGCTAATTTCAATCATGAATAATGACCTTAGCGGCATCCGACTGATGTTTGGTGTGGGGTTTCTTCAGTTCTTCAATGCGTTACTCGCGTTATCGCTGACACCTCTTTATATGTGGCGTATATCGCCAGAACTCACACTGTATTCGATTATTCCTATCTCAATCGCTTTTGTGATTTTTCGGGTGGGCTTCAAGCGTATGAAAACGCTGCATTTAGAGCACATGAAACGTCTGCAAAACCTGTCTGCTCAGCTAATGAGTTACCTGTCTGGGATTGATTTGATTAAGAGCCAGCAGATGTCACCTTGGGTGAAAGCTGAAACTGAAAAGCTGAATCAGTTATTACTTGAATGCCGCCTTAAAATTACACGTATTCAAGTCTTCTTTATGCCAGTACTCGACTACGCCAATGACCTGATGAAAATCATCATTCTTGGGCTCGGTGGCTACATGTTAATGAGACAAGAGCTAACCCTCGGTGAGATTACTGCCTTTCTGACTTACTCGGTTTTGCTCGCTATGCCATTGATGCAGCTTGGCAGAATCGCGACCATTTATCAGCGTGGCATGGTGGGTATTCAAAGTGTACAAACCATTCTTAATGCCAAAGTTCCAGACCTTGATGAAGATAAGCTCACTGAGTTAGATGTTGAATCTCTGAAGGGAAAAACGTTTTCTATTCGCAACCTCAGCTTCAGCTATTCAGGTGAAGAGCGTCTGATTCTCGATGACATCAGCTTTGACATTCCAGCAGGTAAGAAAGTGGGTGTGCTAGGCGGAATCGGAGCGGGTAAAACGACATTAGTGAATTGCTTGAACCATCACTTGGATGTACCAGAAGGTTCGGTTTTTCTTGGCGAAAGAGATGTCACTAGCTTCTCGCGCAGTGATTTGCGCCGTTACGTGAAAACCGTGACGCAAGACCCTTATCTGTTTTCTGCAACCGTCGAAGACAATATCCGCTTCGGTAGCTTAGATACTGACTTGGCAAAGAGTCAGGTTGATGAGGTTTTAGAACTGAGTCAGTTAGCCAATGACGTTACACGTTTTGAGCATGGCGACCAAACCTTAGTCGGTGAGAAAGGGATCATGTTGTCGGGTGGTCAGAAACAGCGCTTGAGCATTGCGCGATCTTTATTGCAACCCACCGACCTGATCATCATGGACAACGTTCTATCGGCTGTCGACTATGAAACAGAACGTAAGATTTTAGAGGGCTTGTTTAAGCGCTTGGAAAATCAATCGGTACTTGTGGTTTCACACCGTGTTAATGCCCTTGAATATATGGATGAAATTATCGTGTTGAACGAAGGTAAGGTGATTGCGAAGGGCGACCACGCGACGTTATTGAAAACGTGCGATTACTATTACGATACATGGCAGTTACAGCAGAATGAAACGGAGGCAGCAGCATGTTAAAAGGTGTTGATCTCAAGTACCTCAAGCACTTTTTTAAGTTTGCTAAGAAATACAAAGGCTCTGCGATTCTGGGCATCGCTATGCTTCCTCTTTCTGTCATCACGAGCTTGTTGTTCCCTTGGCTGATCATTCAAGTGATCGATGTTCACCTGAGTCATGGGGATATGGATGGTCTGCTCGAATACGTCTTCTATCTCGTTGCCGTGCTGGTGGCGAGCTATGTGGTGGATACCACCTATTCGTACAACCTGCGTAAAACCGGGCAATACACGATAACTGACATGCGCTCAGTGTTGTTTGCTCGTGTGCTCAAACTACCACGCAGCTATTTTGATAACACACCGATTGGCGTCACGCTTTCACGACTAACCAGCGACTTGGAAACCATCGGCGAGACGTTTGTTCAATCGGTTGTTGGTCTAGTGAAGGACAGTATCAATACCATTGCTCTGTTGGTGATGATGTTCTTCATTGATTGGCAATTAACGATGATTGTTTTGATCATTATGCCGCCTGTGATGTATTTGACGGTGTATGTGAGAAACCGACTTCGTGAACTGTACAAGGTGACTCGTTCTTCGCTCGCTCGTGGTATTGGCTTTTTACAAGAAGTCTTATTTGGTATGAAAACCGTTCAGATGTACCGAGCGGAAGATCAAGTAGAACAGCGTTACCAAGGCTATACCGATGAGTTTTTAAGAGCGCAGAAAAAGATAAATAAATACGATGCGATTTTGTTCTCGTTTATCTCTGGCATCACCTCTATCACCATCGCAATTATGATCTGGTATGGCTCTGAGCAAGTGATAGAAGGGGCACTCACGTTGGGTGTGCTAATTGCGTTCATCAACACCTTAGAGAAAGTGTTTGTTCCGATCCGTGACTTTACTTCGCAGATTGCTTCGATTCAGAGTTCATTTGCAGCGTTTGACCATATTGAAGAGCTGTTTGTTGAGCCGACTGAAGAAGAAGGGCGCAACCTGTTGCTATCGAGCAAGGTTGAAAAACAGCTCGAACAGTTTGTGAGCCTAGAGTTTAAGAACGTGAGCTTCCGTTACAAAGACGACTCTCCTTATGTTCTAAATAATGTATCGTTTTTATTGGAGAAAGGGCATCAAATCGCGCTTGTAGGTTCGACGGGGTCAGGTAAGTCGACGGTTCTGCGTCTAATCTCTAAAACCTACCAAGACTATGAAGGCAGCATTTTGTTGAATGGATTAGAGCTGTCTCAGATCTCAAGCGAAGACTCTGCTCATTTGTTCTCAATGATGATGCAAGACGTGCACTTATTTGAAGAGACCATCCAATTCAATATCGCGCTGGGTAAAACGCATCTATCTAGAACTGAGGTTGAACAGGCTGCGCGCTATGTTTATGCCGATAAGTTTATTGAACAATTGCCACAAGGTTATGACTTCCACTTGGAAAAGAACGGATCCAACTTGTCTGTAGGGCAAACGCAGCTTATCTCGTTCGCTAGAGCGGTTGCACAGGGTGGTCAATTGATGATGCTTGATGAGGCGACCAGTTCGGTAGATTCAATCACCGAAGACCTAATTCAAAAAGCAATGCAGCGCCTTTTCAAGGAAAAAACCGTGATTGCGATTGCACACCGTTTGAGTACCGTTCGTCACTCAGATACGATTTTGGTGTTGGAAAAGGGTGAAATTGTTGAGCAAGGTAATCATCGACAGCTAATAGCACACAATGGAATTTATGCAGGATTGTTGGAAGAGTCCGTGGTTGGAGGAATCGATTGTAGAAGTGAGTGACTATCGAGCTATAAATAACTATTAACTAATACGAATAAGCCAAACTTGTCGACTTCCTAGCTTGTATGACTATTACAAGATACAGTTAGCCTAAAGATGAAACATATAAGGAATGTATAATGCTTCGAATCTTATTGATTGCAGTTATCTCGGTGTTCAGCACGATGAGTTTTGCAAGCGAAGAGGTTGAGTACTCAGAATTGGACTATTTAGATCGACCGTTGATGGAACGCTATATCTTGGATGAATTGAAGCAGCTAAGAATGGACCAACAAGATCTTGAAAGACGTTTGACTATTCAGATGACCGACCGTGAGCTCGCTGTGGCGGACAAATCGCTGAATTACGCCAACGTGACTGTAACCTATTTTTTCTACATTATTGCGGGTGTCGCTTCACTTATCGCATTAGTTGGGTGGCAATCGCTTAAAGAACTCAAGCACACAACCAAAGAGATGGCTGACCAGCGATTGAATTCTATCGCTCAAGAGTACGAGAAGAAGTTTAACGTTCTTGAAAGGGATCTAAAGCGTAAGACTCGAATTATCTCAGAGAACAACCGAGAAATTGAAATCATCAATGAAATACACAACTTATGGTTGAGAGCGCAAAATGCTCAAACCGCCGAGCAAAAAATTGAAATTTACGATGAGATCTTAAAAGTCCGCCCTGGTGATTTAGAGGCGCTCACTTATAAAGCTGATGCCGCAATGGACATGCAGGAATACCATTGGGCAATGAGCTTATGTAACCGTGTATTGGAAGTGGATGATCAAAATGCTCACGCCTTGTACCAACGAGCTTGTTCGTATGCAAGATTAGGTGCTGAAGGTCAGGCAATCGACGACTTAGAGCGCTCTATCGAAGCCAGTGGCTCAATGCGAGAGTTGCTAGCTGAAGAGCCAGATTTTGAGATGCTACGCGGCTTAGATCGTTTTGAAGCGCTTTGTGAAGAGTAATTATTTAATGGCATGGTGAGCTTCGTACGCTTACTATGCTTTTAATCATTTTTACGGAACGGTTTCTTACATTTCGCTTATTTTATTGAATTAATTGTTATGTTATAACATTTGAAAGATTCATTGTAATAACCGTTAAGTATTTTTATGAAGTTCCTCCGTACTGGCCTGATTGTTACTGCTATCAGCGCATTTTCACTTGCTTTATATCTTTCTATTTCTCCTGAACCACCAGAAGACATCGCTATCAAAATAACACCTTACCAAGGTGCGGTTTCGGCGGATGAGAAGCCATCGAATTCAAACGTTGAGCCAAGTTCTCTGGTAAGAGTTCATTATTTTGTCAAAGTTGGGGATACACTCAGTAATGTATTTACCTCTTGGAAACTCCCTTACGGAACGGCTCAAAAGATACTTGAGGCCGATCTAGAATCACTGAAACTGGACACGATCAAGCCTGGTGATCATCTAGAGTTGTTGTTGGATAGTGACTCTAAGCAGCTAGTCGAATTGATTTACCATGAGAGCTTGGTTGAACAAGCTGTCTATACAGAAAATGATGACGGTAGTTTTAGTTATCAGTTCATCGAGACTCCTGGGGAATGGAAAGAAAAGCTGTACGCAGGTGCGGTGCAGGGTAGTTTTTCCACTTCAGCTTACAAGGCCGGTTTAACCAGTGCCCAGATAGCCAATATCACTCGAACGCTGAAAGATAAAATTAACTTCTCCAAAGATCTCAGAGCTGGCGACAGCTTTAATGTTTTGGTTAAAGAGCAATACACGGAAGGTCACTTAACGGGTAAGACTGAAGTGCAAGGGGTTTCTATCAAGCTACGAAATAGGGAAGTGGCGGCTTTTTTTGCTGCGGATGGACGTTTCTATGACCGAGAAGGAAATAGCCTTGAACAAGCTTTCAATCGATACCCAATAGACAAACAATTCCGAAGAATCACTTCATCATTCAACCCATTCCGAAAGCATCCTGTGACTGGACGTATATCACCACATAATGGCACTGATTTCGCCACACCTGTGGGTTCACCCGTTTATTCAACGGGAGACGGTAGGGTTGTGGCACTTCGTGACCATCCATACGCAGGGAAATACATAGTGATAGAACATAACAGTGTTTACAAAACTCGTTATCTGCATTTGAGTCGATTCTTGGTTAAGAAAGGGCAACAGATTAAGCGTGGGCAGGAAATTGCGTTGTCGGGTGCAACAGGCCGTTTAACAGGGCCTCACTTACATTTTGAAGTGTTGGTACGTGGAAGGGCGGTCGACGCGATGAAGGCTGACCTGCCTTTGGCAAGCTCTATATTACCGAAAGACAAGGGGGCGTTCCTCGCTCGAATTGCCTCTTTTGATGAGATCATCTCTGAGCAAGAAGGCAGAACGAGTTAAATTCACTTCAGCCACGGCTTATCCTTATTCCAACCTTCTGGTGATAAACAAACCGAACGTTGGAATAAGCATTTATTGAATCACATGATTTCAGATTCGATTAAGCGACGACAACCGCTGTGCCGCTGGCTGATACCATCAACATGCCATTACCTGTTCCTAAGACTTCATAATCGATATCGACACCAACCACTGCGTTTGCACCCGCTTCAATCGCTTTCTGCTCCAGCTCTTTGAATGCGTAGTTACGTGCTTTCTCCAGTTCCTTTTCATAGGTGCCAGAACGTCCACCGACGAAGTCGCGAATACCTGAAAACATATCCTTGAATACGTTAACCCCTAGGATGGCTTCTCCGGCGATAACCCCTTTGTAGTCGACAATGCGTTTGCCTTCAACAGATTGAGTGGTGGTAATAATCATAATGGCCTCTGTAAGTTAGATGGTTGGTTACTAGATGAGTTGTTACTAGTTGGTTGGTTACTAGGTGACTGGCTACTTGCTGAGTTTTGTCTCTGAGCGAGTGAATTCATGCCTCAACCATGTTCTCAGTTTTAGCACACTTTCTTGTTTTAATTTGTTTTTTGGGCAAACAAAATAGAAATCTTGGTGTGGGTTCGCGACGGGTTCGCCCAGCTCTACTAGCATCCCATGGCTGATGTCATCTTTCACAAACAAGCGATGCGTTACCAACACACCTAATGAACGAATTGCAGCTTGCACGGCTTGAATCGAGACATCGAACGTCAAGTTACTGTGGAACGTCGGCATGGGTATTTGGTAATGATCACACCACACCTGCCAGTCATGCTGTCGCCTTGGGTTAAAGGCACCAATGGTTGGGTTTTGTTTCACAAGTTGTTCAACGCTTAACCCCATTTGGTTTTTCAATAGAGCAGGGCTGCACACCAAGACCAGGTCATCGTCGCCGAGCTTTTCGCTGTAATATTGTTCCCATTCGTTTGGCTTGCCATGTACGAGGGCAATATCGACACCTTCTTGTTCGATATCGAAAGGGCCGGTTAATGTCGAAATACGGATATCAAGTGAGGGAGCAAATGCTTGAAATTCGGGGACTCGAGGGATCCACCAGTGCATTGCGAGCGAGTTGACCATGTTGAGGGTAATGCGGTGATCGTTAGGCGTTCTGGCAAGCTCTTCGGTGGCTTCTATCACTTGCTCAAGTGCAGGCGCGACCTTTCGATAATATCGCTTACCGGCGGCATTAAGAACAACACGACGACCTACTCGCTGAAATAGCGGTTTATTAACCAGTTGCTCTAGTGATTTGATGGCTTGGCTTACCGCTGAATGACTGACGTACAACACGCGAGCGGCTTCGGTCATGCTGCCTGTTTCGGCGACAGCAATGAAAGCATAAACGGATTTAAGTGGAACGAGTTTCTTCATTGGTAAGCTTTCCTTACAGTTGTGGTTAATAATACTCGCTATTTTTCATCACGTCACGCCTCTAAAATAACTGTCATAGGAGGTGATAATTATGTCTGATATTACCAAGGCGACGGCTTTCATGTTGTTGTCGACGTTCAGTTTGTCTTTAAGTGGCTTAATGGCCAAGTATCTATCGGTATCAATGCCCGTTTCATTATTGAGTTTCGTGCGTTTTTTGTTACCCAGTCTGTTTTTATTCCTATTTTTGATGTTGTACAAAATCACGAAACCTTCACTCGGTATGTGGAAACCTTTAGTGATGCGTGCGATTTTTATGGTGGCATGCCAGTGGTGTTTCCTAACGTCTTTGCAAACCCTAACGCTGGTTGAAGGTGTGGTGTTGTTCAGCACTGGCCCTCTGTTCATTCCTTTGTTAGAAAAATTAATGTTTGGAACCAAAATTCATACAACCACAGTGATTTGTTTAGTTGTCACCTTTGTCGGCGTAGCGATGATGGCTGGGGACTGGTCGCAGTTTGAATTTGGTTCAGAGTTCTTTAGGCCAGCGTTGTTGCTAGGGTTATTGGCGGGTGTGTTTAATTCGGGTTCACAAGTGAGTTTGTATCGAGCATCCAAGACTAGCCTGACACCCGCAGAGCTTAACGCGTGGACGTTCTTGGTCGCGGCAATCATTGTGATACCAATGGTTGTGTTTACTTCAGTATCTGCGGATCCAGATATGCTTGAGAGTGCTGCGGGCAATGGAACCTTTTCGGCTCTGCTATCTTTTGAAGGCTTACGCTGGATTGGGCTTGGCGCTTTTGGATTGGCTCTATTTACTATTAACACGCAAATCTTCCGCTCGAAAGCGTACAAGTTGGCAGACAGCGGTTCTCAGTTGGCTCCCCTAATTTTCACGAACATGCTGTTCAGTGCGTTATGGCAGAGCTTGTTCTTTGATGACGTGTTTTCATCTCAGCAGTTAATCGGCATCAATTTGATAGTCGTGGCGAGCATAACCAATACTCTATTGGCTAAAAGACACAGCAAAGCAAAAGCCAAGCAAACACCTCGATCTGCTGTGGTTGTAGCAGATGCTGCGGTTTTGGACTCTGCCGTTAAAAGCTAAACATTGAGGCTGAAGATTACAGACAAAAGCCTAGAACAATGAACGAATGTACTCTTTTACTCGGTCGATGTGTTCGTTTGGTTCAATCTCGCAACGCTGTTTAGTCTCTAGGAATCGCTCAGCGTATTTGTCATAGATTTTGTTTTCTAAAAACAGCAAATACAGTTTTGGATCGATATGACCGCTGGTGGCCATGTCGGTCATGATATTGAGTGATTCGCTTAGGAGTTTGCCTTTCTTATATGGGCGATCACTGGAGGTGAGCGCTTCGAATACATCGGCAATGGCCATCGCTCTAGACGGCAAAGGTAACTGGTCTTCGCTTAAGCCTCTCGGGTAACCCTTGCCATCGATACGTTCGTGGTGTCCGCTGGCAATGTCAGGAATGTTCTTGAGATAAGATGGATAAGGTAGCTTGTTGAGCATGGTGAAGGTTTGAATGATATGGTCGTTTATCATGAAGCGTTCTTCGTCGTTTAAGGTACCGCGACGTACTTTCAAATTGTGCAATTCACCTTGGTTGTACTTGACTTCACCAGGTTTGAGTACAAACGCTTCTTGCCACACGTTGGCTGGGTTAAAGTCATTATCCCAAGGTATTTTATGTTCGGGTTTATCGGCAAGTAGCGGCTCCATAACCGGTAGTATTTGGTCTTTTCTTGCTGGTTCAGCTTCACTCTTCTCTGTCGTGTCTTGTTGTGCATTGAATCTCTCTTTTTCAGACCAAGATAACCCTAGCTGATCGTCGAGTGTGCGTTTCCATTGGCGCTTGGCTATTCGGTCTAAGCGTTCTAGTTGTTCGTCCGTCATCGACTCTCCACCAAGATTGCATTCAGCAACGAAGGCAAATTCTTCATCCAATTCTGACAAGCTTTGTTCGAGGATCTTAAGCTGATCCTCTTGAAGCGCTCCGTTCGCTATGGCTTTCCAGTAGTCGGTTTCAGCCTGTTGTTTTAACAGTTCGAAACGCATTCGCACTTCGTGGATTCGGTCGTAAATGGTTTCAAGTTTTGTCGCTTTGTCTACGACATACTCAGGTGTGGTTACCTTGCCGCAGTCATGAAGCCAAGCGGCGAGCATTAACTCTTCCCACTGTTTACTATCCAATGAGAATTGCGGGTAATAACGATCATCATCAATGGTTGCTTGAGTCAGCCATTTGGTCAGTTCAGGCACTCGTTGGCAGTGCCCGCCCGTGTAAGGTGATTTGGTATCAATCGCTGATGCAATCAACTCGATAAAGGCGTTAAGCATGTCTTTTTGTTGCTGCATTTGGTCAATGTTATCTTTGGCTATTTCCGCAAAACTGAGCAGTTCTCGTAAGAAGGCGTGCTTGTCTGCCTGCATCTTGGTAATCGGTCTTTCATAGCCAATTGCGACGATACCCACCAACAACTTCTCACGGTTTAATAGTGGAAACAGGTACAGATCTGAATTGAAGATCGAATCTTGGTAATAGTTGAGAACATTGTCTTCTCGGTTTAAGTGGATGGTTTCTCCAGATTTAAGCTGGCACAGCAACCAAGGGGTGTGCTTGATGAAGTCATTGATGTCGGCCTTAAAGGGAAGAATGGCGAGGTTCGCGGCCGTATCAAACACATCTTTCTCTTTTGATTGAGTGAAGAGGACGATGGTTTCTGCTTTGGTAATCAAATAGCTTTGATGAGCGATATTTTTGGCTAATATCGAAAATTCCTGATTCCCGGCCGTGTCTCGAAGTAGTGTAATCAGATCATGAAGCGTGTGTTCCATCAGCTCAATCGAATGAGCGAGGTTAGCCACTTCTTGAATCATGCTTTTGGGATAATGAGTACGCCTGAAGTCAAATCGAGCGATGTTGTCGGTGAGTTGCATCAGCGTATTAAGCGGCTGAGACAGTCGATTAGCAACAAACCATACGATAGCGAAGCAGATGAACAACATCCCAATCGCGACGGCGACTTGCTTGTCACGCATCGAGATAAGATCAGAGAGCAACTCATTGTGTGGCGTAGCCTCTGCCAAATATAAAGTGACATTCTGAGTGAGCTCAACAGGCGTTAGTGTTAATGCCCAAGTGTTTAGGTTGTATTCAACGTTTTTTAGGTTGAGGTTTAATTTCTCCTCGTCGGAGATAAGTGGTGCTATGACGGATGCTTTCAATGCTTCCAACTGTTCACGTTTGGGCACATTAAAGAAGCTTTGGTCTTGCTCACTGCCAGAGAGTTTCCCCGTCGTTTGGTTATTCGTTTTCTCAGTTTTACTTGTGTTGTTAGGCTGGGAGGTAAGCTTGGGAATCGATAGATCAAGTTGATGTTGGCCGAGAAGATTGAAATGTTGATCGAACAAGGCGAGTCGGGTTTGCGGAGAGTAGGCCAATTCACTGATCTGGGAAGAGAGAGATTTCAACGTGAAGTCGGCACCAACGACATGCTTGCCATCCAATGAACGTCTAGAAAGCGTAATGCCATTGGTTTGCAAGAAATAGAACAGGTAGGGCTCAGAGAGTTGTATTGAGCCGTCAGGCTTTGCGTTACGAAACCAAGGTCGAGTCGTGGGGTTGAACTTACTCTCGGCTTGTCGGGTACTGATCACTTGGTGTGCGCCATCGAGAAAGGTAATAAAGTTTTCACCATCTAGATTGGTGCTGCTGATCATTATGGTCGCTTTCGCGGGAGCGTTGTTGTCGGCTCTCTGTTTAATGGAACTCAGAGGACGAAAGATTCGGAAATCGCCATCTTCAGAGCCATAGAACAGAGCAACTAAATTGGTATTTTGTTTGAAGATGATATCGACCAAAGCAAGCCAAGATTCTTTTTCGACGGAGGAGGTTTGATGAGCAACAAACGGGCTCACTGCCATCACGTTTAAGGTTGTGATGACTGGGGCAATAGCTTGTTTAAATACCGATTCCAGCTTATCGAGATGTTCATTACTGACTTCGCGCACGGTGCCTAAAAGCAGTTCTTGAGAGTGCCGATAACTTATCGAAATCAGTACGGTACCGACAAGAGTGGTCAAAATTAAGAAAAGGCTAGTGATGTGGATACTCAGCGGATATCGTCTTCTTCTCATCTAACACTCCAGTTTGTAGACTGGTTTAAGTATTGACGAACTTGGGTAGGTTGCAAAAAATTGGCGTAATTACCGAGTCTGTTCGATTTTATTTAGATAAGAAAAGTGTCAGCGTCTTCTGGTTAGCCACGTATTCCCGTGTCGTGTAAATGAACCAGCAATAAACCTTTATGTTTGGGTGCTAATTGTCACTTTCAGCTGATAAACTGGTCGAATTGTTGCTATTAAGCACTCATTTCTTAAGCACGTTTTTTGACCGAGCGAAGAGGGCATTGATTCATGGAACTAAAAGTAGACACCCACACCCACACATACGCAAGTGGTCATGCTTACAGCACGTTGATCGAGAATGCAAAATCGGCAAAACAAAACGGTTTAGCTATGTTTTGTACGACCGACCATTCCGAGTCTATGCCGGGCGCGCCACACTATTGGTTCTTCAGTAACCAACGTGTGCTCCCTCGTTTTATTGAAGATGTCGCTATTATTCGAGGTGTCGAGTCAAACATCATGAACACACAGGGTGAAATCGACATTCATCCGAGTGTGGATAAGAATCTAGATTGGGTGATTGCCAGCTTCCACGAGCCCGTTTTTCGCCCGTCGGATGTTGCTACTCATACAGAAGCATTGTTGAATGTGATTAAAGGCGGTCGTGTTGATGCACTTGGTCATTTAGGCAACCCAAATTTTGATTTCGATTTTGAAGTTGTGATTCAATGTGCGGCGGAACATAACGTAGCAATCGAAATTAATAACACCACGCTTAAAGGCAATAGCCGCGTTGGCAGTGTTGATCGTTGTTACGAGATCGCAAGAATTGCTAAAGCGAAAGGTGCGTTTATTACGACAGGTAGCGATGCGCATTTCTGCATAGATGTGGGTGGGTTGGATCTCGTGTCTTCACTACTTGGTGAGGTGGGCGTGGATTCGAGTAAAGTGATTACCCATTCACCACAGCAATTCCTAGCCTTTTTGGTATTACGTGGTCGTCAATCGATTGCCGAGTTTTCGGTATTTGAGTGATGGTTTGTCCGGTACTTGTCAGTAATTAGCTAGCTAGTTTGCATTTCGACACAATCAATTTTTGTGCCCGACGGATTTTTGTATACACTAGCCGAAAATAATAAAGTCGAAGTGCCACAGTACAATAATGATGGCTCTAACTTCAAAGACACCGCTTCACTTGGAGAAATAATGAAAACTCGCTCAATCCTTTTATCTGGCTTAATCGCTGCTTCAGTATTGTCTGGCAACGCATTTGCTAATGTTGACCTTAAGAAAAACATGCAAGAAATGAAGCTTGCGTTCAAACAAGCGGCAGAAGCTCAAAGCATTGAAGAGATGCAAAAGCCTATCGTTCGTTTAGATACGCTAGTGGCAGAGCTCAAAACGGGTGTTTACCCAATAGAGAAAGAAGATAACTTCATGGAAGGTTTCAAAAAGATCAGTGCATCATTGGATAGCATTGAGCAGAAGCTAGACCAAGGTGACTTAGAGTCGGCACAGCAGGAACTTCGTACTATTGACGGCCTTCGTGAAGAGTACCATGAGAAGCGTAATCCAAGCATTTGGAGCAAGATCTTCGGTTAATTTGCCAATCAATTGAGTTTGCTAGATACGTAACAAAGAGCAAAACCTCAAGATTCGATTTCTAAAACGCTGTCTTACATTACCCTCTTTAGGGGAAGGTGTAAGGCGGCGTTTTTTATTGTCGTTTCTCTAAACAGTTTACTGCTATTTTTCTAGACATTTTACTGCTAATAGACGCGTAACATTCTTTTGGCTCTTTGGTTGTAACTAGTTTTTAACTAAAAAGAGTGTGCGTTAGCTTCAATTTTTTAACTTGCTGTTAATCTTTACGTTTACCTATATTCCAAGTCCCTCATAATAAGGGAAATTTATAAAGATTTGGAATAATGCGCCGAACCTCGTTCAACTTCTCCATGTTACTTGCTACAGCATTAAGCTGGGTGCTGGTGACATTAATGCCTGTTATCAATGCTCATGGTAATAGTGCGGGAGTATGGGCGTCGTTATGTACGGTCAATGGCTTTGAACGGGTTCAAATTGAAGAAGGTGAACCTAATACTCATAAAGGAAAGCCGTGTCCCTTTAGCCATTTTTCCACGTTTCACCAAGATGAACTTCCAACTACACTACTGACAACTCGACTGAGTTCTATTGTCTCAGACAGCTACGCTTTTTTGGCTCTAAGCGAACGCTATATGAGGCAAGCCCCGCGCGGCCCTCCCTTTGTTACTGCTTAAACCTAACCCACTAAAATAATTAAAAAATAAAGTATTAAGTAAAGTTAAACATGCTCAAATTACTTTCTGATCTTTCAGAAGGTATGTTTGCGTGTGTCAAAGGAAATAATAATGTTGAGAAATGAATCTCAAACCCCTGCGAAAGCACAAGCAACTTCGCAGTCTAAAAGCAGTGCAACAACTGGTTCGAAAACCAATATAAAAAGCAAAGACCGCAATAAAACTCTCTACTTCCTCACTTGGCGCTGGCACTTCTATGCTGGGCTATTCGTTATCCCGTTTATGTTGATGTTGAGTATTACTGGCTTGGTGATGCTGTTTGATGATGAAATCGAACTCGCTTTCCATCACGAAGCCATTGAAATTGTTGCATCGGGCGAACTGATCAAGGTGTCACAACAATTAGCTGCCGTACAAAATCACTACCCACAAGGTACGGTGACACAATTTGTACCGAGTAAAACGCCTGATCTGGCCAACCGTTTTTCGGTAGCACTTGAAGACGGCTCATTGGTCTTCGCTACGGTGAATCAATATACGGGCGAAGTGGTCGGAGAGATTCCGCGTAGCGATAGCCTGTACCAACTGGCGAATGACATCCACGGCACTTTGTTGATTGGTGATTGGGGTGATTACCTGATTGAAGTCGCAATAAGCTTGTCTATTCTGTTGCTCGTCAGTGGCATTTACTTGTGGTTACCGAGAGATAACGCGAGCCGCGCTGGTTTTCTTAAGCTTCGATTTGGTTCAGGAACGCGTATTTTTATGCGTGATCTGCATGCGAATATTGGTGGTACGTTATCGCTTATTCTGTTGTTGTTTATTCTATCTGGATTGGCATGGACTGGTTTTTGGGGCGGTAAGCTTGTTCAAGCATGGAGCACTTTCCCTGCTCAAATGTGGGACGATATTCCTCTTTCAGACAAAACTCATGCATCTCTTAACCATGGCTCAGAAGAAGAGCTTCCTTGGAACTTGGAGCAAACACCACTGCCTTTGTCTCAAGATAAGCCAGCAGAACACGTTCATCATGTGGAAGAGGCGACTGAACCTCATGATCACTCTAAGATGGGTGAAGATCACTCTCAACATATGTTGTCAGCAAGCAACTTCGACATTGATGACGTTATTGAAAAAGCATACTCACTTGGCTTTACGCACTATAAAGTGAATTTCCCGCGTTCAGAAACGGGTGTTTACACGGTCACAGCCAACACTATGGGCGGTGACATCATCGATCCAACGCAGGATCGTACCACGCACCTCGACCAATACTCAGGTCGTATTCTGGGTGAGGTGACATGGCAAGATTATAACGTCATTGCCAAGACGTTAGCTGTGGGTATTTCATTGCATCAAGGTGACATCAGCATCATCAACAAGCTTCTAAATGCCTTGTTTTGCTTGGCGTTCATTGTTGTGTCTGTGACTGGTGCTGTGATGTGGTGGATGCGCAGACCTTCAGGTCAAAGAAAGCTTGGTACACCACCAAAGTTTGGTGATGCAGGGCTTTGGAAGGCAGGCTTGGTGACGGTCGTGGTTATTTCAGTACTGTTTCCACTGGCGGGTGCAACGATTGTGACTGCAATGCTATTGGATTGGTTACTGTTTTCACGCGTTGAGAAATTCAAGACGGCATTGAGTTAATTGACACTTAAACGGGCTTTCTCGACTTGAGAAGGTCCGTTTTATTAATCAGGCGAGCGCTTATTCTGGGAGGAAGGCTTTAGATTTGATAAAGCTTTAGAGCTGATACAGCTCTAGCGGCAGGCCGTCTGGGTCTGCGAAAAACGTAAATGATTTCCCCGTAAATTCATCAACTCGAATCGGTTCGACTTCAATGCCTTGTTCTTCCAAATAGCTTTTGGCATATTGAACGTCATCAACACAAAAAGCCAAATGTCTCAGCCCTTGAGCTTCCGGAAAGCTTGGTCTTTCAGGTGCCTTAGGGAAGCTGAATAATTCTATTTGAGCGCCATTAGGCAGTGCTAAGTCAAGCTTGTACGATTGGCGCGCTTCACGATAATTCTCTGCAATCACTTCAAGCTTTAAAACTTCCGTATAAAAGCGTTTAGAGACTTCGTAGTCTGAGCAAATAATGGCGGCGTGGTGTATTCCTTTCAGCATCAGTTTATTTCTCCTGCCAGCTTGTCACCCAAGTGTTCCATCGCATAATCAATGAACACACGCAATCGCGCAGGCATGTACTTGGTTTGAGCAAACTGCATCGCGATAGCGCCATGGTAATTACTCTTGATGGTCCAATCTTCCAGTACTTGCACCACAGAACCTTCAGCCAATGCATCTTGAATTACGAAGTCATGGAAAATACCCACACCAAGCCCTTCTTTAACACCTTTCAATCGCATCTGAGAGTGGTTCACAGCGTAGCGTCCGCTGACGGGGACTGTGTAAAACTCATCATCTTTAAGGAAGTCCCAAATGTGGTCTTTATCTGTTTCTGCAAGGTATAAGCAGTCGTGCTCAGACAGCTCGGTAGGGTGGTGAGGGATTCCTTTGGCATCTAAATAGTCGGGGCTCGCACATAACACGAGGTTTGTTTTTCCGAGCTCTTTCAATACCAAACTCTCGTCAGGTTTGTCGGTAAGGCGAAAGGCAATGTCGATGCCTTGGCGCAATATGTCGATGTCGCCATCGGCGGCTCTTAACTTGAGTTGAATCTCAGGGTACTGATTTAAAAATGGCACAACGAAAGGCTGTAGCACGGAGTTCAAGAAGGCTTCTGGCGCTGCTACCGTTATAGAGCCTGCAGGTTCAGTATGGTCAGAGGTAGAAAGCTCAACCGCTTGTTGCGCCGCATTAATCATGACCACGCTTTGATCGTATACCAACTGGCCTGCTTGCGTGATGATCAATGTACGAGTGGTTCGCTCGAACAGTTTTACTGAGAGTGCTTTTTCTAGACGTGTGATCAATTTACTCAACGCTGAAGGTGTCACGCCTAGCTGCTTTGCTGCGGCGGTAAAGCTACCCTCATTCACAACTAAGATAAACGAGGCGAGATCGGGAAGTAGGGCGATGAGTTTTGGGTTAATCATAAGTGTCCAGTAGGGCTAGTTGCAACGGTGAGCTTATTGACAATTGTGAGTGATCTCTTCTGATTTGTGAATCAATTTCATTAATCACTTGGCGTGATTGCTCTGACTGCTTGGCGTGTTTTGCTTTTCATCTCATTGGTTTTCATCTGTATAGCGGAGTTGCTGATGCACATTCTAAGAGAAGCGGATAATCATCACCATATCGTTCTGAGATGAAAAATAGAGATCTGATATGAAAGTGAAATTAGACACAAACGGAAGGGGATTTGACGTTAAAAAGAGCAGGTAAGACGCGTTTATGTGCCCTGTGTCACTGGGATGAACCATTATTCGTGCCTGCGATTCATTAATGTTTTTCCAACTAAAGGGATAATCGAGAAGGGGATGTTCAACTAGAATAGGGGTATAAGTTTTACAGTGTAAATGATCGAATTGAAATCGTTTACATCCCCTACATAATGCGGCGCGCGATGCTGCTGAATAATAATTAGGAAGGAATAGACAATGTCTTCTGCATTTTACCAACAGATTCAAACTCAAATCGAAGAAGTTAAAGAAGAAGGTCTTTACAAGTCTGAGCGCATTATCACTTCTGCACAAAAAGCAGCGGTTTCTATCTCGACTGGTGAAGAAGTACTAAACTTCTGTGCAAACAACTACTTAGGTCTTGCTAACCACCCAGCTCTTATCGAAGCAGCTAAAGATGGTATGGATCAGCACGGTTTTGGCATGGCTTCAGTACGTTTCATCTGTGGTACTCAAGACTCTCACAAAGAACTAGAGCAAAAGCTATCTACGTTCCTTGGTAAAGAAGACACTATCCTTTATACATCTTGCTTTGATGCAAACGCTGGCCTATTCGAAACGATTCTAGGCAAAGAAGACGCAATCATTTCTGATGCTCTAAACCACGCATCTATCATTGATGGTGTTCGTCTGTGTAAAGCAATGCGCTTCCGTTACTCGAACAACAACATGGAAGAGCTAGAGCAGCAACTTATCGCAGCTAAAGAAGCGGGCGCTCGTCACACGCTTATCGTAACTGACGGCGTGTTCTCAATGGACGGCGTAGTCGCTAACCTTCCTGCTATCTGTGACCTTGCTGATAAGTACGGCGCACTAGTGATGGTTGATGACTCTCACGCAGTTGGCTTCATGGGCGAAAACGGCGCAGGTACTCACGAGTTCCACAACGTTGTTGACCGTATCGACATCATCACAGGTACGCTTGGTAAAGCAATGGGTGGCGCTTCAGGCGGTTACACTTCTGGTAAGAAAGAAGTAATCGACTGGTTACGTCAGCGTTCTCGTCCATACCTATTCTCTAACTCTGTTGCACCTGCAATCGTATCGGCGTCTATCCGCGTTCTAGATCTTCTAGCGGAATCTGGCGACCTACGTATTCAACTATGGGAAAACTCTGCTCACTTCCGTACTCGCATGGAAGCAGCTGGTTTCACTATGGGCGGTGCTGACCACGCAATCATCCCAATCATGCTGGGTGATGCAAAAGTTGCGGCTGAATTCGCAGAGCGCGCACTAGAGAAAGGCATCTACGTGGTAGGTTTCTCTTTCCCAGTAGTACCAAAAGGCGCAGCTCGTATCCGTACGCAAATGTCTGCTGCGCACTCTCGTGAGCAACTGGATCGCGCAATTGATGCGTTCATCCAAGTTGGTAAAGACATGGCTATCATCTAATTTTAAAGGGGTGCCTTTGCATCCTTTGATTAGATAGAACAACACCCAATAGAACATATAGATTTTTGATTCTCGCCTTACTGTTAGGCGAGATGAACTGGATAACATTATGAAAATTAAAGCACTTTCTAAGCTTAAGCCTGAAGAAGGCATCTGGATGACCGAGGTTGAAAAACCTGAAATGGGTCATAATGATCTTCTTATTCGTATTAAGAAAACTGCAATTTGTGGTACAGACGTACATATCTACAACTGGGATGAGTGGTCACAAAACACAATTCCAGTACCTATGGTGGTAGGTCACGAATACGTGGGTGAAGTTGTTGGCATCGGCCAAGAAGTTCGTGGTTTTGAAATCGGCGACCGTGTATCTGGTGAAGGCCACATCACATGTGGTCACTGTCGTAACTGTCGTGGCGGCCGTACTCACCTTTGTCGTAACACAACCGGTGTTGGCGTAAACCGCACTGGTGCGTTCTCTGAGTTCCTTGTGATCCCTGCGTTCAACGCATTTAAGATCCCTGCAGAAATCTCTGACGATCTAGCATCAATCTTTGACCCGTTTGGTAACGCAGTACACACAGCGCTTTCTTTCGACCTAGTAGGCGAAGACGTGCTAATCACTGGTGCTGGTCCAATCGGTATCATGGCTGCTGCTGTTGCGAAGCACGTTGGTGCTCGTCACGTTGTAATCACTGACGTAAATGAATACCGCCTAGATCTTGCTCGTCAAATGGGTGTGACTCGCGCAGTAAACGTGATGGAAGAGAAGCTTGAAGACGTAATGTCGGATCTTGGCATGACAGAAGGCTTCGATGTAGGCCTAGAAATGTCTGGTAACCCATCTGCGTTCAACAGCATGCTGACTAACATGAACCACGGCGGTAAGATTTCTCTACTAGGCATTCCACCATCAGACATGGCGGTAGACTGGAACCAAGTCATCTTCAAAGGCTTGGTTATCAAAGGTATCTACGGTCGTGAGATGTTCGAAACTTGGTACAAGATGGCTTCTTTGATTCAATCTGGCCTAGATCTAACACCAATCATTACTCACCACTACAAAGTGGACGACTTCCAGAAAGGCTTCGACATGATGCGTTCTGGTATGTCTGGTAAGGTGATTTTAGACTGGGAGTAAGTTACTACCGGTTTTGAATATCAGAAGGCAACAGGTAAAACTGTTGCCTTTTTTGTCGCCATTCTGTAGCCATTTTTAATTGATAATCAGCATAATCTATTGATATTTAATGGTTATTTTTGTTTTTTTATATAGTGGCAAGTTTGATTCAATCAGGGTTAGACCTATCACCAATCATTACTCATTACTTTAAAATTGATGATTTCCAAGCTGGCTTCGATGCTATGCGTAGTGGGCTTTCTGGCAAGGTTATCCTTGATTGGGAATAGAAAAAATTAGGCTCTAAATAGCAAAAGGCGACAGTGAAAACTGTCGCCTTTTTTACGAATAAAACCGCTAAATAACGGTCGATTACAGTGTCTGCCGCCACTTTGTCGCCATTAATTCTCTAATGGATTGAGGTGGACAGCTTGTATCAAATGTTCTGGAGCAAAATGAGAATACGCCATTGTCTGCTCGATCTTAGTATGGCCAAGAATACGCTGTAACACCAAGATATCCCCTTTGTTCATCATAAAATGCGAAGCAAAGGTATGCCGTAGAACATGCGTCGCTTGCCCACTCGGTACGTGCTCTGGTAAAGCTCTTTTAATGTAGCGCCAGGCGTCCTTGTAACTCGTGTTAAAAATTTCATGGTCGCTCACGGCGATATCTAAGATCTCTTGATATAAAACTGGTGAGATGGGCACACTTCGATTCCTCTTACCTTTTGTCTCGGTGTAAGTCAGTTTAAATTCAGCTACCTGTGAACGGGTAAGAGTTAGAGCTTCACTTATACGGGCACCGGTGGCTAAGCAAATCTTAGAAATTACAATGAGCTGTGGAATCGAGACTGTAATGACTCGGTTGAAATTTTTCAGGTTAACTAAGAACTCTTCAATTTGTGGCTTGGTTAGATATACTAGGTTCTTCTCACTTGTTTTGATTGTTTCGATAGCTTCAAGTGGATTGGGGTATTTCCATTGATTGTACTTAATCAGTTTCTTGAACATTCCCTTTAGATAAATCAATTCCGTGTTATGTGTTGTTGGTGAAATCTTAATAGATTTATTTTTGCCACGGTAGGGTATTCGCGCTGCACGATAGTCTAAATAGTCTCGTTCTTTAAGGTGGGAGGCAATTGGATTCCCTAATTCTTCAATTGTCTTGGCTATTAGCTCCCGAGCTTGTTTACCTGATTTCAACGTATGACCGTGTATGGTCCACCAAGCGTCTAACAGTTCGCTCATTCTACGGTGATCGGGTTTACTTCCCATCCATGGCTTATCGTCAATCTCCTTCATCGTGTGAAGCTCAAAAGCCTTTGCTTCTCCCTTAGTCGTAAACTTTTTACGAACACGTTTCCCCGTTCGCCCATTCGGGTAACATTCGCAGAGCCAAGGTTTGGTAGAACCATCTTTTAAATTGCGGATAGACATAATAAAGCCTAAAATTACTGTATATAAAAACAGTTTAATTGGGGCTGAAACGTAGAACAATGTTTTATATCGGACAAAAAGCACAGGTTAGGCTCCTATCTCAAAGTGCTAAGAAAGCTAATAGGTTATTGTGATCCGCAACAGCAGTTTTTGACAGTACAAAACTGGAAGGTAACTTCTCTCGTTGGAAAGACTTGAAGAGCATTATAATGGTTGAAAACTTCCGTATTGAGAAATGAAAAGTAATCGACCTAGAGTATCGTTACTATATCAGCTCCAAAGTGCTAAGCGCAGAGCAAGCTGCGATGGCAGTTAGAGAGCATTGGGATATAGAGTCAATGCATTGGGGACAAGGTGTACATCTTGTTTGTGATGCGTGCCAGATATACAAAGACCATGGAGCGGAGAATCTATCTTGCTTGCGTCATATGAGCTTAAATATGCTCAGAGAAGAGCCAACTAAGCTAAGCATTGTTGGGAAGCAAAAGCGATGCATGATGAATACAGCCATTCTAGAGGCAGTATTAAGTGCTGGTTTTACTCAGGCGGTGAAAAACTAGGCACTCATGCGGTCGCCCTGCTGCTCAATTGACATTAAATTATGGTTTTTTATACAACCTCATTCAACTGAGGTATTTACTCTATTTTTTTAACGAAAATACCACCATATTCTAGTTAAAAGTGAACTGCTGTATCGAATTCACGCTAAGTTGATGTTAATTCAGTCAATATTCGGCTATATTACACTCGATGAATAAGGGCGTAACGATTTTTATTCTCATTCCTCGGTTGTTAAGGTAGGTAATGTGCCATTAGTCATGGCGTTATTTTTAGAATAAATGTGGGTTCATTGATGAGTATTAAAGATTTAAGTGTAGTAAAGAAAATTGGGTTGAGTTACTTAGCCGTATTTCTGGTTTTTGCAGTTGTTTCTGTAGTGATGATGTCGAGTTTATTATCACTGAATAAAAACACAGCGATATTAACTGATAAAAGCCTGCCATCGGTTGCCTTGCTTAAAGGTATTCAAGTTGATATTACAAAAGTTCGTAAAGATGAATTTTCGCTTCTGTCAAATGCAAAGCATCCCAAAATCGCGGAATGGATAGAGGGGCTTGAACAATGGAGGGAAAATGTTCAACAAGGTATTTTATCGTATGAAGCTCTAGCGCTGAGTGAGCAAGAAAAGCGTTCTTTTAAAGTATTTAAAGATACATGGAATAGTTATATTTCTGAAACGCAGCAATATAATTATTTACTTGCACAAGGTAAGGCAAAAAAAGCAAATGAAGTTGTTTTATCTAGTTTCACTACATATACAAAAGCTCTTACTAGCTTGGACAATACGCTTAGCTTAAATGATGAGCTTATAAATCAGCTAAAAGTAGAAGTACAAAGTGAATCTCAATCGACTAAACTTACTGCCGCCGCTGGTTCCTTAGTCATTATCGGTATGATAATTCTTTCGTCAGTTCTGTTATCTCGAGTAGTTTGTAAACCGGTTAATCGAGCTTTATGGTTTGCTTCTCAGATAGCTAAAGGTCAGTTGAATAATACAATTGACGAAAGAGAGTTAACTGAAGATGAACTTGGTACTTTGCTGAAAGAGTTAGTATCAATGCAAAATAATTTGCATTCTTTAGTCTCAGAGGTGAGTGATTCTACAATTCAATTAACAGCAGCGGTGGAAGAGGTGAGTGCAATATCAGCTCAAACGGCTTCAGGAATGCAAAATCAACAATTAGAGTTGAGTTCTGTTGCATCGGCCATGACAGAAATGCAGGCCGCAGTTAACGAGGTAGCGCAGAATACAGAAAGTGGAGCTACCTCAGCAAACTCAGCAACTGAAGTTGCAAAGCACGGAACCGAGATTTTAAATAAAACAATCCAAGAAATTGATAAGGTCACTAAAACAATACAAAACACAGATGAATTGGCAAGTGATCTAGAAAATAGTTCAAGTAGCATTAATGTTGTTGTTGATGTTATTAGAGGGATTGCGGAACAAACGAACCTATTAGCCTTGAATGCTGCAATAGAAGCTGCTAGAGCAGGAGAGCAAGGGAGAGGCTTTGCTGTAGTAGCTGATGAAGTTCGTTCTCTGGCTCAACGAACGCAAGAATCTACAACGCAGATTGTCGATATTGTTGAAGACTTACAAGAATAAACCATCAAAATGGGGGAGGCAAGCAGGGAGTGTCAGAGTGGTATCGCTACATGTGTTGACCAAGTCAATGAGGCTGGAGAGCAAATTGATATGATTGAACACTCTGTCGAGAATATTGCTCAGATGAGTACTCATATTGCAACAGCATGTAGTGAGCAAAACTCAGTGTCAGAAGAGTTAAATCGAAGTGTGGAGCATATCAATTCAGCATCCTCAGAAATGGCAGAAGGCACTTCACAAACCGCTATAGCGTGTCAGGAAATCAGTAGTCTAGCTCATAATCTTCAATCGAGGATGGGAGCATTCAAGCTATAGAAAGGTGCACTACGCCTTAGATTTTTTTAATCAGGAGTGGCGTTGTTGATCAAATCAGCTCGAAGATCAACTCTAAGCCATTTCTGTCCAGAATCGCTTGGTGATCACACTTCACAGTTGGCACTTCGTAACGTAGAAGTGCCCCATAATCACTAAGAGTAAATGGTCATACACATTCTATTCATCTGTGTTTGCAATATCTGAGTTAATATACATTTACATCGATTTTAACGGGCTCTTTTTTACAAAAGGATATATACCAAGTTCCGCCTGAAGCTATACATGCAGCCTCTAGTTGAGCATCTTCATCTCGCTGTTGTGCTTTTCGTATTACACGTGCTTGGCGAGAATCAATAGTTCCTTTCTTACATTCCTCATCAGACATATCTAAACCTCTACGAGCTAATTCCTTAGATACGACTTCCAACGTTGCAGAGCGGTATGCGGGCGCGCTATTACCAACTTCGTAACACAAGCTATAAGTATCAAGATAACGAGCATCACTTTCCGAAACGTTTGAGCAACCAGCAACAGTCCCAATAACCCATAAGATTCCTTCTAAACATATAAATCCCGAAAATCAACAAATTTAAAGTAATTACATTATACATGAATAAGATGATAAGTGCTGTTAAAACAATAACTTTGAGAAATACTGACACGGATGCATAGATCCTCAAACGCTCAGGTTAGCTGTTATGAACTATATAGTCAGTCGACGTTTCTGTATTTCTTGATCTTGATAAATGGAATTAATGATGCGCACTTTTCCCGATAACAAGCGTTATGTAGATAGAGGGAAATATGACAACATCCGATTTAAAGGCTACTGTGTTTTACAAAGAAGTGGCTAGAACAGAGTAATTTGGACATGCAGAGAGGCTTTGTTGCGTAATTCAGTTTAGAGACAGAGCCGCCCGTTTCGTGTGTTTCTTAGTCAATACGACAAGTTTCAGGCATACCTAGCCCAGTAAGCTTGTTTAACGCTTTTATCATCGCGTAAGTTTCACCCTCCTGTGCATTGTAATTTCTTAAACTTATACGACCACCAAGCCGCTGCTTGACTCGATACATCGCTGTTTCTGAGAGTGAACGTCTGTGGTACCCATACCGCTATTTCCAATACTTATTTGAGCCGTATAACTTCTGGCAACCCACGGCGAGATTTCGGGGGTGACCACGCTCCCAGAAGGCTGCCCCCTTATCTTGGGGGAATAAGCGCAACGGCTCGCTTAATCTTAATAGCAGCGTGACACGCTCTCGTGTCGTAAGCGCCATCACCAGACACCTCAAGGATACTTCGACGTGTTTGTTTAAGTAAATTTGGGAGTACTTCCCCATCTGTAACCGTCGATAAATTTAGCTCGGCATCGTGTAAAAAATCTTGATCAGCTTTCTTTTGGTTCTCAGCGTAAAACAGCGCAAGAAAAAATAGGGAGAAATCAACCTTGTCCTTGTGGAAGTGGAAAAAAATACAAACGATGCTGCATTTCGTAAAGGTATAACTATTTCTTCTTTTATAGTATGGATGGGCTTTTGTGAGCTAGATTTTGACCAAACTCAGCTTATCCGAACTGCATGGCTTGGAGCATCAACTCTAAGCCATTTCTGTCCAAAGTCTTTATAGGCCGAATTTTTACACGTGGCACTTTCTAGCTCGAAAGTGTCCAAAAATGTTTCAGGACTACTTAGAGATTGCACAACGATCAACATTGAGCCAAAGAAGAAGGCTGCCATAAGGCAGCCTTTTTTAGTTTGCAAGTGCAACTTCTCACGAGGGTAGGGTGATAATAGGCTCGTTAAGTATCGGTGACGCTATTAATCAAATTAACTGCAGTGCTCTCAAACAGATGAGTGTAACAGTTAACGCTTTTCCATCACTAACGCAACTCTACCTACAACCCTTACTTCATCTTCTTCGACGGTTAGAGTCGAACCGTTAAAGCTGATTGCTAGTTTTTTGCCTGGTAAGCGCTGGATGTCGTTTAGCGAGAGTAGGCCGTCCATATCAACTAGGTATGTACCGCTTACTGCATGGTGAGATTCTTTATTTATAAGGAACGTAGTAGTTCCATCTTTGATTGCTATTACATTACTTACACCTAACTCGTCTAGAAGAGCTTTATCGAATGCAAGTATCCCTTTCCCAACCAATTTACCGTCGTCAATAGAGAAACAGTCGATATCGAAAAGAGTTTTCGATTCGTTCTTCTTATTAATATGCTTTTGGGTTGGTGTTTTAGGGTACGGTTCGCCTTTATCTAGAAGTAACCATTCAAGTGAGACTCCAGTGCTCAAATGAGTCCTTACTGCAATTTCAAAGGGAGTAAGGTTTCTCTGTCGCCAAGTCGCGATTGTTGATTTTGGGATGCCAAATACGTCTGCTACGTCCTGTTGGCGGTCTGAATTCGTGATATCTATCAACTTCTTGATAATATCTCTACCTCCCAAATACGATATTTGGCCTATTTTAAGTTGCTTGTTATTCATATGTGATCAATAATCGCAATTGAGTTCGAAATGGTGGGGTGCAACTCGTCATTCCGAAATTAAACATTCAATAACAGAATAGGATATCACTATGCTCTCATATCAAGTAGTCCTAAATACGCCTTTCATGACGTACGACCAATACTCTCAGTTCTCCGGAATGCCGAAACGCACCATCATGGATTGGGTAGCTGATGGTCGCTTACCTATTAAAACTAAAGCAAAAGGTAAAGAAACCCCGCTAATCAATATGGTCATGCTGTTAGAAATGGCAACTCGTGAAACGATGGAGAGAATGGGTTAGTCGCTCATGCGTTTATCTTCCCTTATTTCGACCAAAGAGCGTTGCCCGTTGGGGTTCAATGTTCTTGGTTGGGCTTCTTTTTTCACTTTTCTTCAATTGAGTATTGGTTATGAATGGAATTGACTCAATAGGCGAATTTTCTCGCACAAAACAAGGAGCCTTTAATGAGGCGTGTTGCGGGTTCGCTAGGTCAGAGAATATGGCTAGGCTGGCAGAGGTCATAGGGATGAGTCCGACCATGCTGCGGAATAAACTTAATCCTGATCAGCCTCATGTCCTGAGTTGTGTTGAAGCCATCACTCTCGCCAAAGTGAGCGGTAATCACATTATTGTAAACAGCTTACTTCTTGGACTTGGGGTGGTCACCGCTTATATACCGCCCAACACTACGGATGATGCCTTTGTTTTGTGCGCACTAGAGAGCTCGACCCATTCGGGTGAGTTGTCTCGAATGGCTTTGGAGTATGCAGGAAAGCCTAGGCTTACTCGGGCACAGAAATACGAGATTGTTCAGACCGTACACGCGAATATCAGCGGTCAGGTTTTGCTCCTCAATAGTTTGGAAAAACTGAATCAAGGTGTTGGTCTGCTCAAAGCGATAGGGCGGAAAGGTGGGCGCTAGTGGTATATCAGTTTCAAGTATTCATTCGGAGGGGTGATGCTCATTGCTCCGGATCATAAGCCATCTTCTGAAAGGTCTGGTCATGGATTAACAGAGGAAGATAAGCGAAGAGGCCTTCGCTATATCAGGCGCATCCGACGCGAGTTATGTAACCGTCAACTTTCGCCATTATTGGTTGAGTGGATGAGGTTAACGTATCAATTAAGGCATTCGAATCGGGTGTTTGAACAAGTACGGCTGCGAATTCGTTTATTCGGTCTTGAAAAGCGAATGCAAAGAGTCAGACAGCGTTGGCTTTAACGCGTTGCCCTTAGCCTGAATAACGTCATTGGCTGCTCCCAAAGGAGAGCCTGTTAGCCAAGGAAAACGTGATGAATAATCATGAGTGGGCGGTCATAGGCGGTAAGGTGCTTCAAACAAGCCAAGAAGCGGTCTTCTATCTAGCGGTAGTGAGCGAAGACCAATGGCGTGATGCATTCCGCTGTCATGTGAAAAGCGGGGTGAGGGGAAATGACGAACACTTAGCAATTGAACGCCTGAATGGAAAGGATTCATCAGGTTCGACAGGCTTATTGGGCGCCACTAAGAGCGTCAACTCGGTCGTAACGTACGAGGCCTTGGAAAGGGTGTTTATCCAGAGTGAGTCTGGAAGTCAACGTGGACAACGGACGGTGAGGGCGAGCCGATGACGGCTCATTCTGAATACGCTGCGTCTTCGTCTATGTCGTGTTTGAGCCGGCTGCTTGAGGAAGCGCCTTATTTGTCGAGGTGCAGTGACAACAAAACTGCGATGCTAATTCGGCCTCGAAACTACGCCGTCAGATGGCCGTATATGCAGGTCAATCGAAAAGAGATGCAGGCGTGGATGGTTTTCGATCTTGATCATGAACACCGAGCTTTCCCCAATCCCTACATTTGGCAAGATGAAGGGTTGCCGCCCCCCAATATGATTGTCCGAAACCGTACCAGTAATAAAGCCCACCTTTTTTATGCCATTGTACCTGTCTGTACCAGCGATCAGGCTCGCTCCAAACCCATTCAGTACCTCAAAGCCATTTATCGCGCGTTAGCCTTGCGACTGGAGGCGGACTTGAGTTATTCAGGGCCTGTTGCCAAAACGCCCTTTCATCCTTGGTGGCAAACAACCGAACTTCACCGCAGTGTCTATGAACTTAACGAGTTAGCGGATTCGCTTGAACTGGAGAGTACGCGGCCGTGGCTTCGTCAAGAGCGTGACGTTTCTTATTCCCGGAATTGTACTTTGTTTGAACGTACCCGCCGGTTCGCTTATGACATCGTCGACGAAGAAAGGGAAAAGGGCAGCTATACGAATTTTAAATGCCGTGTAGAGAGCTTTGCACATGTCAATAATGCCAATTTGGTGGGTAAGCCGTCTTTGCCATGCAGTGAGGTATTAGCGGTGGTAAAAAGCGTCTCTCGTTGGACCTGGGATAAATATTGTGCTCGGTCAGATTGCCAGCGAGGTGTGATGAGGTTGGATAGTGGATTAAGTTTACAGGAAAGGCAGCGTAGAGCGGCCAGAAGAACTCATAACCTTCGTCGGACGAAGACCACTCGCCGAATTATCCGCGCCTGTCTGTTTCTGTTACGCAAAAATCAGGAGCTCACGATTGGTTTGGTGGCGCGTAATGCGAACTTGTGTCGCCAGACCGTCAGTCGTTACGTCTATCTGTTTGAATGGGTCAAGTCTGCTTTATCCGAAAGTAGGCGAAATGGGCCAGAGCCTCGTGGTAATTATGCTGTTCATCAGATATCTGCCCCTATAACGTTAGACAGGGCGGAGTATGAAGTAGGGAAAAAGAAGGCGGTGCTTGAGTCGGCTTTTCCTTGAGTTGAATAATAACAAGTAACTATCGAGTCAAAACGAGGTCTCTTAGTAAATTCAATTATGGAGTAAAGACTAGGTTGCATTTATTGGACATCCAATCATCTTCTCCCTTACTTTTTGTCCGCGAGCTCCTTTTTAAAGAAATGAAATGTGTTCTAAGGGTGAGTCGACATGACCCTGTTCAATGTGATTGATGTCTCAATTTGTTTAAATATGGATTCACTCGCTCCATATTGCTGTATATTTACACAGTAACTTAAGGGAGGAGTTATGTCTTTTAAAGATAAAGAGACACTGTCAACAGGAATTGAATTCATTGTTGAAGCCGTAGCGGTGAAGACGAATGGCCAAGATCATTCAGCGTTAGGCTTATATCTGATCAGCTTACTGCTAGAAGAGCAAAAGATTGGCCTTGATTGTGATGAAAAAAGGACGGTAGTACCGCTTGGTAAATCGCGTACAACACATCTTGATTTGGGCTGGAAGTGCCCAACGTTTTAGATTTGGTTGTGTTAGTTGGCGCTTCATATAGCTGTGGGACAATTACTAAGGTACAGGATAGACAATTGATGGAAAAGTACAGGTAAGCACTCACAAGAGTCTTGGACCAGTTAAGGCTAAACAGTGTGTGATAAGCAGTATGGTTAGCTAATTGGGTGGACTTTGTAATGATAGTTATTCAACTCTTCACTTGCTTGGCACAACTCATATGTGAAATAAGGTTGGGTTGCTAAGCTCTTAGTGAATCTGTCTAATTCATTCGTATGTATAAACAGCGAAATGGGTGCAATCTGACGGTTTTCATTATCGAAGCAATGATCAATATGTGCTCTGTCGATATAAACAACGTCCATTTCCTGCTTAGGGGTCTCTTCAATAAGTTTTGTTTCTAATCCGCTCTTCTCAAAGCGTTCTAACAAGGCATAAAGCTTATCAACGTCGTTTTTGCTCTCTATCGCTGAATATTGAGATAAAACGCTTTCTAAGTGTTTTTCGATTGAGCCAAACTTACTCTTCATCAAACAAACAGTTTTAAGCTTTTTCTTGATAAGGCTATATCGAGCTTGTTTGATTTTTGGCTTTAAGAAGTCAATGATGATCTTGTTTCGTTGCTCTTCTTTAACAAAGTGACTGGAAATTTTTACTTTGAAGTAAAGGTGAAGAAGAGTGTTTTCGAAGGTCGACTTAAGAAGTTGGTGGTATGAATGTTCTGACATTGTT
The DNA here is from genome assembly GCF_041439815.1 of Vibrio sp. 1F279. Lineage (NCBI taxonomy): Bacteria > Pseudomonadati > Pseudomonadota > Gammaproteobacteria > Vibrionales > Vibrionaceae > Vibrio > Vibrio sp. 1F279. Next base: position 194,975 of record NZ_JBGOOU010000005.1, read on the forward strand.
CACATCGATTATTTTCTGGTGAGGGTATCTTATCACAAGAATAGCAAGGCTCTAAGGCCGAAACCAAAGTGACGCCATTTGCTGTTTGTGTGTTGTTGAGTGAGTTTCCTACTCATAAGAAGCATGACTTAAGAGTGATTCTTAACGCTCAATATCTCTGCGCTAAACCTGGCACCTTGAAAGTGATATGACAGTATCACTTTATTACTCTTATTTTGGAGTTACTCTTATGAAAGTCGAGCTCGTTACTTCCCTCAAGCGTCAAGCGTCCCAAATCCTAGCGGACTTACATGACACCAAAGAACCTGTGCTAATCACCGAACACGGTAAACCTTCTGCGTATTTGGTTGATGTGGACGACTATCATTTTATGCAAAACCGTTTGGTTATCCTTGAAGGGATCGCATGTGGTGAGCGCGCCATTTCACAAGGCAAGTCCTTGAGGCAGGATGAAGCTAAGGACAAGATGTCAAAATGGCTGAAGTGATTTGGAGTGAGCCGCGTGCTCGGACCTCAAGGATATCGCGAAATACATTGCCCTTGAATATCTGGTTGCGGCCAAGCAGATGATTCAAAATATTTTTGACAAAGTTGAACACCTCAATTACCGAGAAGTTGTGGTCAACCCTTGTCGTGTTTTTTGCAAGCAAGACGGGGACAAGGTGTACATCTTGTTTGTGATGCGCGCGGAGCAAGGTTTATGTTGATTTTTGTATGAGCAAACAGTCAAGCGTCTGTGCCACCTCTGATAAGCTGATGGTCTACATCCGTTAAGACTCGAGTATGGCGAAAAAGAAAAAGGAACGCCAATCTAGGCGCCTCGCCAAACCAGTACTTTCATGGACGGAGGTTAAACTGATCACCAGCCGACGACATCGTATCGAGGGCGCATTAAGCTTCAGGGTGTCGACCATCTCTAGACAACAAGTCTTACCCGAATACGAGCATATTTGGGAACAAACCATCGTCGAAGAAGCTTACCAACAAGCGATGGGCGAGTTATTAGAGCAGGGCGATGTCGTGTTAAGAGTAGAAGACTAAATGGGCTTCTCATTCATTATGGGTATTTTCTTTTGGGAACACCTTTCTACAAACAGCCGCAATGAACAGTGGGATTTCACTTCCATGACTTTGCCCAGTGGGTGACTCAATCTTGTCGTGGCGTTCAACCAGTTGGTTGGCGCTGCTCATCACGCCAGTAGGCAAAACTTAGCCATTCTTTGGGTTTAAATTCGCGTCTTTCTGGTGTGAGTCAGATAGCTCCAAATATCGATGGCGCGTCGGGACTTGATGAATCCGATTCATGCTTAAACAGTGTCCCCCGTCGTAGTCACAATATTTTCAATTTCAGAACTGACTTTGATTCTAGTGTTGGGATTAACTTAACCAAGAAGTTTTGGTTGGTGAGGAGCCTAATAACTTGATTCATACGGATAGTGATCTCGCGGCTGGTGTCACTTTCTTTAGGATTTTTAGTGTCTTGACATCATCGACTGGTAACGGGGGAATAACTTTAAGTGTTGATAGAAAAAGTGTATTACATATGTAATACATTGACAGTGTGCTTTTTGTTTTATATTGTGTATTACACATGTAATACATGAGATGTTTATTATGAAAACTAAGATCATCAGCGCGGCGAACCAAAAAGGTGGCGTTGGAAAAACCACGACTCTTGTCAATTTAGGGGCTGAGCTTGCACGAAAACGAAAAGTGTTAGTTATTGACCTCGATCCTCAAGGGAACTGCTCTAAAACGTTAACCGGACAACGTGATTTTAAGTTTGAAGAGACGGTGGCTGCTTTGTTTGATAAGCCTAAAGTTGTGTCCATTGTCGATTTAATTCAACCTGCACAGATTAATGGGAACTCTATTGAAAACCTCTATGTCGTTCCCGCTGATGTTCAGTTATCACGTGTCATCGAAACATCACTGACAAAGATTAATCGTGAACGAATTTTAGAAAAGCAATTAGCGAAGTTAGGTGATACCTATGATTTCATTCTTCTTGATACTCCACCAAACTTATCCCTAACGACTCTTAACGCAATCCAGGCTTCGGACCTTATCTTGATCCCTGTAGATTCAGGTGCATTTTCATTAGACGGCATTAGCTCTTTACTCGAAGCTGTCTATGAAATTAAGGAGGATGAAGGCAATTATCTGATCCTGAGGAACGAGGTCGACTCAAGAAACACTATTATTAATGAGTTCATTGATGAGGAATTGGAGGTAGTACAAGATAAATTGCTACCAGTATCTGTCCGTCGTTCTGAGCATGTCGGACAAGCTAATGCCGTTTCCTCTCCTGTGCGCTTTTATAAATCGGGCTCTCTTGTTAATAACGATTACCGAAAACTGGCTGCGTTTCTTTTGAATTTGATGTAATACATAGGTAATACATATGAGTAAGTTGAAAAAACGAGGAGCTATAACAGCTATCTCTACTGACAAGAACGAAGGTTCAAGTAAGTCGACTGGAATTACGACTGTCAAAAAGAAAGTGACGACATCTTATATGGTGCCTCCTCTGACTCTTAGAATGTCACTTACTGATAAAGAACGGATAACCGATTGGGTAGCAAATCTGCAAGAGCAGACAGAGAGAAATGTGTCTGCAGCGAAACTGTACCGAGCTTTGGCTTTATATCGAGACAAGATAGATGATGAAGAGCTCGTTGAGTTGATTAATAAAATGAATTGAATATGTATTACCTATGTAATACACATTTGCTTTTAAGGCTCTGTATCTATTTAAGACATTTCATAGAGCCTTAGTTTGGACTTAACTTCTAGCACGGTTGAACATGACACTTGAAGCGTCTTATTACCTGTTCTGGGCCTTCTCTCCTTGTAAAGACTAACACTTTAAACGTGTCTTTAATCATGACTCTTATCGTTGCCTTGGTTCCCCTGCGGCTAGGCTTTGTTTGAACCCCGTTATTGTCCTAAGAGTCATAGCGCCTTGTCGTTCCCTCCTCGTTGTTCTCTCTGTCTTCGAATAAGTTCGTGTAAGGGCTTGTTTTCTTATGCGCCGATTTTCTTTCACTCGCATCATTTTCGGGCATGCAGGCTGTTAACCGTTTCTCCCCACAACCTGCTTTACAAGGGAGGCTTCGCCGCTGCGCGCCCTTGCAAAGCAGAACGATGTTGAGAGAGCGGACAGCCAAGCGGCTCCGAAAAGTGATACTCAAACAGTAAGGAAACTCTCATGGCGCAACAAAACTCAACCCCAACTCTCTCTAATTCAAATTCATCGACCAGCGTTTCGCCGCTGGGGCACGAAAGCTCACCAAAAAATGATGTCTCTAGTCCTTTGGCGGTATTGAAGTTGCGCTCTCAAGTCAAAAAGTGTTGTGATGAGGCGAAAAGAAAATCTGATTGGGTTTCCAAAATCCAGCGTTTAAAAATGTTCAGTCGTCGCCAGTCGCCAGAGCAGCAGGCTGATATCGCAGCGTTAAAAGACCAAGGGTTCGTTGAAGCTATCAAGCAGCAGTTTCCGCTATTGGGATCGCGTCGTTTTGCTTTCCATGAAATCCGTGACTTTTTCATCGAATTAAGTGGTGCTGGCTTTGGTGAATGGTTTCTTCACGAGCGAGTGGATCACATCATTCTTTACACCACTTACGGTTCTGTGTTTCCCGCGTTGCGATTTGTGACAACGGGAGAGGGGACGTTTAAGTGCTCAGGGTTTTGTTTTGATGTGCGTTTTGGCGCTTAGGGGGTCACATGAAAGTGCGTTCTACAGTATCCGCTGACATATCCATGCACGTGATTTGGGTGAATTCGACCGACTTTGATTCCACCGTAAGGCCGTCAAGGTTCATGAAATTTTGGTGAATGAGTTGGTATACCAACGCCTTAATACTAGAGCAAGGCAACCGAGGCAAGGGGGTGAGTATCAGTGTGTGACCTGACTACCACCATTAAACAGATGCGAGAAGACTACGGCTACGCAAAGAAAGCAGAAAGGACGATAGGAACAACCTCTGAGCATCGCACGTCGGCTAAGGCTTTACTCTCTTGTCTGTATGACGACTAAAGTCGGCAGATGCGTGACGGCTCAAATACTCATCAGATCATCAATCTGTCTGAATTTTGTTTCGATATTCCAACAGTTTGCGGTATTCAAGCGGTTCGTGTTTTTAGACGAGCAAGGCCCTGTTCGCTCTTGTCCTAAGTAGCCAAGGTTATCGAGTGGCGCAAGTCGACTAACCAGCAGGGCGCTCTCTTGGTGGGGAAGGGACATTTCTACCTGGGCGACGTACTTTGGGTTGAGATATTGGCTTAGGCTGTCCTTTTGGCTTGTTGTCGCGACTTCCTTTAAACCGTCCCATTTGAGAACCCTCACGCAAGGGAGGCTTCGCCGCTGCGCGCCCTTGCGCTGCAGAACCTGCAACTGGGTACGGACAGTCAGACGCTCACCAAGACCGAAAGGAAATACCATGTCAGCACTTGTTCAATACTCAAATGTTTCGTTATTCACATCAGAAGAAAAGGGCATCCTTGACCAGGCCGCAAGCATTCTCAAATCCAAACTGTTTATCTCAGAACAAACGCCATTAACCTCGCCTGAATTGGTGAAATCGTTCTGTCAAACGTCCTTGGCCGCTTGTGAGTCTGAAGTGTTTGGGATTATCTTCCTCGATAATCAACATCGAGTGTTGCGCACCAAAGAGATGTTCTACGGTACCGTTAATGCCGCTTCGGTCTATCCGCGTGAAGTCGTGAAAGCGTCGCTGGCCGCGAACGCGAGTGCGGTTATTCTCTATCATAACCACCCAAGTGGCGACGCCACCCCAAGTCAAGCTGACCGACGCATTACCCGTCAACTGACGGATGCGTTGGCATTGGTTGATATCCGAGTACTGGACCACTTTGTGGTTTCATTTGAGTGTGTGGTGTCTTTTTCTGAGCGAGGCTGGATTTAAAAAAGCGGCTTATGGCCGCTGATTGAAACAGGGTAGGAGACTACCCTTTAACACATTTTTGGACATAACTGCGTTACAAAGCGACTTATGTGAAGGTTGGGACACAACTATCGGGCGGGAAAACAAGTTAAGTCAGATAGAAGCACAAGCTACTCAGAGTTCTCTATTACGACGAATCACCAAACGGCACCCTAATGGATTAAGACTAATAGCCTCACATGCGGGGCTTTTTCTTGTATAATAAACACCAAGCGAACTCTTAATGCCTTTTTTTACGGTCACTATGTGTTATAAATTCTCACTATGACCGCTTTTAAAGGCATTACATTCTCTGATGTTTTTTTTGTTATCATTGATTTGTAATGACTGCCTTTTAAGTCATAATCTATATTAAACTAAATTAACGATTGAATTTTAGGTCATTATGATTAAGTCGAATATATACACAATGTCAGATGAAGCACTGATCAGTGAACTTGGTCGTCGAATCGAAAGACGAAGACTCGATCACCGTTCGTCACTTACTCAAGCACAGTTAGCTAAAAAGGCCGGAATCAGCCGGTCAACATACCAAAATATGATAGAGGGTAGATCAACCCTAATAAACGTCATCAAGGTACTCAGAGTGTTAGATTCATTGGAAGGCATTGAATCTTTCCTACCAGACCCTGGAATTAGCCCAGTACAACTTCTCAAAATGAAAGGGAAAGTACGCCAAAGGGTAAAGCCGGCCTCAACGCCACAACAACCTAAAGAGGAGGACTTAGATTGGTAGGCAAGAAATACGACACAGCAAAAGTCAGTATATTCGGTAAAGATGTCGGCGCTCTAGCTGAAGATGCCACGACCGGAATCGTTAGCTTTGAATACTTCGATGAGTGGCTAAAAACTGGGTTTGCCATTTCACAAAGACTCCCTCTTGAGGCTGGCACGTTTAGTTTTCCCACTCTGAATTATCCAACCTATAAAGGCCTACCTGCAGCCTTCGCAGATACTCTACCCGATGACTTTGGTAATGCCGTAATCAATGCCTGGCTTGCACGCCAGGGCCGAGACCCACAATCTTTCAGTGCATTGGAAAGACTGCTCTATACCGGTTCACGAGGTATGGGAGCTCTTGAGTACACACCCGCATTAGCTGACACGAATAAAAAACAAGATGAATCAATTAAATTCGACTCACTTGTGGCAATGGCGCAACTCGTCCTTGACGAAAGAAACAACCTAGATGAAACCATCATCAATGAGCAGGAAGCGGAGCAGGCCTTAACTGGAATCCTTCAAGTCGGCACCTCAGCTGGCGGTGCTAGAGCTAAAGCTGTTATCGCAGTCAACTCAGATCGCACGCAAATACGCTCAGGTCAGGTAAATGCTCCCAAAGGCTTCGAACACTTCCTATTAAAGTTTGATGGCGTTGTCGAACGCTCCTCCACTAGTGAGGTATTTGGTGATCCTAAGGGCTTTGGCTTAATGGAATATGCCTATTACTTAATGGCCAAAAAAGCCGGTATCGATATCTCACATTGTGAATTATTAAAAGAAAACGGGCGTGCTCACTTCATGACAAAACGATTTGACCGCGTTGGAAACGAAAAAGTGCATTATCAATCTTTATGCGCTACGGATCACGCAGATTTCAAACAACCTGGCGGTTACAGTTATGAAGAACTCTTCACCCTATTGCGCTCACTGAGACTTGATCGACTATCAGCACTTGAAGTGTTTAGACGCATGGCCTTTAACGTGATTGCCCGTAACCACGATGACCACACAAAAAACTGGGGATTCGTTATCAATAGTGCGAACAAGTGGGAACTCGCGCCAGCATTCGATCTAGCATATAGCTACAAACCCGGATCGCCTTGGGTAGAGAGCCATCAAATGTCGATCAACGGTAAGCGAGACAATTTTACCAAACAAGACTTACTAGGAGTCGTACCTCCATCGCTACAAGGTGAGGCAGAAGCTATTTTAAGTGAGGTTCATGCCACCGTGACAACATGGCGAGAAATAGCAAGAGACGTAGGTGTCGAACCATCGTTCCTTGATGAAATAGAGTCCAACCACAGACTCAACCTAGTATGATTACAATCGCTCCTTCGGGAGCGTTTGCTCTCTACCTGAATATTTGAAGTATCAACTTAACAAACAAGTGAATCGAAGCACGCTGTAAGGTGCTGACGATCCCAGCAAGTAACTTCCTATAATGAGAGGCTTGTTAGCAGGGATTACCAAATACAAGCAATTCAACACTTCATAGAAAAGTATAACGATACATCAGTCACAGAGTTACGAAGTGCCAACTGTAAAGGTTCTGGACAAAAACGATTTAGACCTATAGCCCTAAATTGTTTATACAAGATTAGAAAAAGTATCTTGAAACCTTAAATACTTGTTATACGAACACCTCATCGTATGCACTAATGGATTTCAATGCGCCACTTAAGTCATTTTTACCATTAAATTCATGTTTGACTGCAATAACGTCGCAACCACTAGAATTACCTGCGCTAATGCCTGCTGTGGAGTCCTCAAATACTACTGTTTGCTCTGGCGATACACCTAAATTTGCTAGCGCAAGATTGTAAGCTTCTGGATCTGGTTTATGCTTGCTTACATGCTCTTGGGTAATGACTAGATCAAAAGCTGTATCCAATTGTAAAGACGCCAAGATATTCTCAACCATCCATGCTGCTGCCGAACTAACAACACCACAGATTTTTCCTGCCTGTTTTAGCTACTCGATGTACTTTTTAGCACCAGCATTAAGTGCGAGTTCGTCGTTTAGCATTTTCTCATAGTGGGCGCGAAAATAACGATTAAACTCTGTCAGCTCAGGGGCAATTTTTGCATTAGCGAAAAAATGACCAGTCACGACTTGCCAACTTTCTCCCATCACATCTTTATAGATATTGTAATCAACCTGAGAACCATAATCGGCACAAGCCAATGCTAGTGCTTTACCCTTTAAAGGCTCTGAATTTACTAATGTTCCGTCCATATCGAACAGATAGACTTCATAATTTTTCAATTTACTCTCCATGTTGAATTTTTCGAGTTCGTATAACGCTATTAGACGGCTAACAGCCGCCTTTAACTCTCACACAATGCCGGCTCTCAGTTACTTAATTACAAGTCAATACCTTATCAACAAAGCAAGGAAGTTAAAATGCTAATAGGTGCATAAGCGGAATTCGGATAACTTAAATGGAAAGTAATGAATGAGAAGTCGAGGAACAATGTTTACTTCAAAAGCAAACGGGATTTCAAGGCGGCAATAGGTCAATTTTTTACTGTGACTCTTCCAGAGATCGCAGGCTCTTTGACATCTCGAATTAATGATAATTTCAAGTTCTCAAGCCTGCATCTTCAAGTTGATTGGGTATATTAGCTGTGAAACGCCTCAGATGTGAGGCGTTTTTGCTCTTAAAAACGACAAAGTCGCTTGGTGATAACAGCGATTAGAGCATTTTCTTCAAATGATAATTGTCCAAAACCTTCACAGGCTGAATTTTTACCCGTGGTACATTCTACCTCAGAAATGCCCCGAAGTTTGTTACGCTTCCAAACACGTCACAGATAATTAGCTAGTTTTGATTTACAAAAAATAATGTGTGGCAATGACCCCATTTCCTTCATTGACTCGAGAAAGGCTCTCCTATTAAGTCACTCGATTTAGATGAATGACAAACAACGTTTTGCTCATCTCTTAGAAACCAAGAAATCCATTTTCGCTTCGAGTTTAAAACGAAGCCCTCCTCAAAGCTAATTCCATTGATAATCAACCCGTCGATATTTTCATCATACGCTTTAGTGGTGAAACGCCATTCTTCACTATTTATTCGCTTTCCTTGAAGAAGAGCGTCATTGAGGCGTTGGCTCATAACGACGATGGCTAGACCTTCAGTTTCACTGATACCAAAATCTGGCTCAGAGATACGACCGACAGCAACTGGTACCTTTAAAGTGCACTCCTTTCCATCTTGAAGAGTAAATGAGTAGATTGCATCTCCTATTCGACCGTTAAGCCAAAGGAGTTGTCCTTGAGTCATGTTGTCGACAGACAGAGTTCCAAAACCACCTGTGGGAGATATAGTTTCGGCCCAGCTAGATGTTGAAACAAAGACCGATAAAAACAAATGTAGAATGGCTACTTTTTTCATGCTGAAGCCTCCACGTCGAAGTTAGTATTGGTCGATTGAGCTAACAAATATATTAACCAAAACGGTCCTACTATCGGTATGAAAAAGACCAGTACCCAATAACTAGATTTGTTGATATCGTGCAGTCTACGAACAATTACTGAAAGCATAGGGATGAAACTTACAACGCTATAAATCGTGTCGAACCATGTTGTCATATTCATAGCAATATCTGCCGCAATGCATCCCATCGCTACTAATGTGTGTACTAAAAGAAACATCCAACATTCTTTGCGGGACGAACAACCAGAAAAGTCTAAACTTCGCTTCCAAGCTAAAAAATAGTATTTCATAAATGCCACCTCAATATTTGACTGATGATGATATTTTGCCTCGGAACAAGTGGTGTGTACGTCTCAAAACAGGTTTTAGGTCGTTCTTAAACCTGTTTTGGTCTATATTGCGTTTTCAATTGTATTTCATAGAGTTATCCTTGATATTCACTGAAAGTGAGAACTCATTTATCCATCTAGGACTTGCTATGCTTGCGATACCCGTCCCGTTCGTTGTTTCCATGTTACTTGGACTACTAGCGATATCACTTTATGCCAAGCTTTCCCAGCAGGGTAAAGTCGCTAGCATGTTTTTAGGATTATGTGCTATGACGACCGCAATGGTTGGTTTACGCTGGACATTTGGATTTAGCATTTTCAGCATCGCGCAACCTATTCTGGCCTCCATAATTCCTGTTGCTGCGTGGTATGCGTTTGCACATGCCAATCGTGATTTAGGCACCTTGCCTATTAAGCATTTTGTTGCGCCATTATTCGTCGTAATTAGCGCTGTATCTCAACCTTGGTTGGCACTTTCATTAGATGTACTACTTACTTTAATTTACGCTTGCTATGGAGTGGCACTAATTCGCTTTTCGTCAAGAGAAACAGCACTGATTAATGTCTCGTTAGGGAATTGGGAAGGAGTAAAGAAAGCGGAGAATATTGCGGGATGGATGCTGATATTTTCAGCGTGTGTAGACACGCTCATGTCGTTAGATTTTACTTTTAATCAAGGTGGATTTTCACTGTACATCATTACTGCGGCACATTTGATTCTTCTACCCGTGTTATCGATAGCTGTAGTTGTCGTGGGTATTAATACGCCTGTTTCAGATGAGTTAAAATCTAAACAAATCAGTCACAATGACGAGACAAGCAGTTCCCAGGTAATGACCAGTGAGAGGGCTCACGAGATCACTTCTCTGTTAGACTCCAAAATCCGACAAGACAGACTTTACTTAGACCCTGAGCTAACCCTTTCAAAACTGACACGAAAGTTAGGCATACCAGCAAAACAAATTTCAATTGCAGTTAATCAGGTACACGAAAAGAATATTTCTAAGATCATAAATGGGTATCGCATAGAACATGCCAAGCACTCCTTGGATTTGTCACAAGATACTATTACGCAAATATTCATGAATTCTGGTTTTCAGACCAAGTCTAACTTTAATCGTGAGTTTTCAAGAGTCGTGGGAATGACCCCAAGTGAATACCGTAAAAGTAAAGCTCAACAGTCTAAGTAAGATTCACTATTAATATTGAATATCTAAGAGCCAACTTTGCCGTACATGAAGGGCTCTTCTCCGCTTAGATGAGTCTATAAATTAACAATAAAATCAATAAAGCATTGATTTATAATTACTTCCTGTCTTATATCTTAGTG